>QNZW01000137.1 GCA_003978375.1 Sulfurovum sp. | reverse complement strand
TATTGGTATCCATTATACACAGGGATGATGATATCTATGGTACCATACTCTAACGCATATATTTCTTTTTCAAATGGTATAAAATAGTGGCCATTCTCTACTTCAGTAAGTTGTTCTGCTTGAGAGAGATTAAGGTTACTTTTTTCTCTTATTTTTGTAAAAAGATATCCCAATTCTCCTCTACTTGCATAGTAAAATACTTTTTTTAACACATGGGGATTATGTTTGAGCACTTTGGCTATTTTTGTTATTTTTTGTGGTGCTTTTCGTGCTTTTTTTGCCAAAAAAATAGCCTTTTTAGGAAGCAAACGTTTAAGTCTATTTTTCAATCTCATTGACTCAGTTAAAGCTTCAAGTTCTTGAACATATTGTTTTTGTGCTGCATACATGTCTTTACCTGCATACTGCTGAGAGAGTACCAATGCAGCCAATTCATCTAACGTTTGTGTATTCAAAGCAGCATAATCAGAAGGACTTTGTATAATTTTTTGGTGTTTTTCTTGACAAAGGATACCAAAAAAACGCTCTATCGCATGGGCTAAGGTATCATCTTTTTGTCCTGCTTCTTCTTCAAATTCAAGATAATTTTGTGAAAATAACGTCACCATAGGAGCAATAATATCTGCTCTAGTCCAAAACATAGTACCAGCAGGGAAAAAATAATCTTGAGGGATACGTATCTCTAAAAGTTTACTTAACCTATGAAGTTTTTCATTATTACCATAGGTATACCTCTTGGAATCTAAAATAGTATTTTTACCCGTAATCATCCCAACATCAGGCATTGTTTGAAATAGATTTAGACTCTCCTCTACTATCTTGTTTGATCCAATTAAGTCAAAATAGAGTAATTTACGCCATACATTTCCCAATGGGCTATTGCCTGTTTTTTTTGTGTGCAATTTACAAATATACGCATATGTCTCTATGCCAATCGTATGCATGACTTGCAAAAAAGGCAAAACATCTCGTCCTCTATTTTCTGCCCTATAAACAGTAGCTGTAGGATACGCTTTTATGATTTGAACCATTTCATCCTCTGGCATACCCTCAGGCACAGTAAGATAAAGATCAAAATTTACAGTAATATTCTCAAGATATTTTTTAAGTTCATCTTGCCATATATCACTATAAAAAACATGAATAACAATAGCTACAGTAGCCGTAACATTAGTATTTTTATGAGGTGTTATATACTCTAATGTATTGTTTTTGTAGTCTATTTGTTCAAATCGATAGTTCAAAATTTTTACCTCAATTATATAGATATATTACACTTTTGGCATACAATATCTTCTATGGGGCTATACACCAATTTGAAAATATTCAAAACCTAATGTATGCATATGTTCTTTATCAAATTGATTACGCCCATCAAAGAAAATAGGATTTTTTAATCGTTTTTTTATTTCATCAAAATCAGGACTTCTAAACTCTTGCCATTCTGTGACAAGGATGAGTGCGTCTGTATCTATTAAGGCATCATATTTGCTGTTTGCATATGATACATTGGCATTATCTTTTAAATAAAAACTCTCTGCTTCATGACGTGCTTTAGGGTCATATGCCACTATTTTTGCTCCTCTTGAAGTCAATTCGTTGATAATCGTAATAGAAGAAGCCTCACGCATATCATCTGTTTCAGGCTTGAATGCTAATCCCCACACGGCAAAGGTCTTCCCTTTTAAGTCCTCTCCAAAATAAGCAATTACTTTATTGCTTATTACTTTTTTCTGTGCATAATTGACTGCTTCGACTGCATCTAATATTTGAGGTGTATACCCAAAATCTTTTGCTGTTTTTGCTAAAGCCTGTACATCTTTAGGAAAACAACTTCCTCCATATCCACATCCTGGATAGATAAAACTATACCCAATACGATTATCTGATCCTATGCCATTACGTACTTTATTAATATCTGCACCTACACGTTCACAAATATTTGACATCTCATTCATAAAAGATATTTTAGTAGCCAACATAGCATTGGCAGCATATTTTGTCATCTCAGCACTTTTAATATCCATGCCTATAAATCTATCATTGGTTTTCATAAAAGGCGCATATAATGTACGCATTATATCCATTGATTTGCTATTATCAGCCCCAATGACCACTCGATCTGGGTGCATGAAATCATGAATTGCTGCACCCTCTTTAAGAAATTCTGGATTACTCACGATATCAAATGTTAAATCAATTCCTCTTTTATCTAACTGAGCTTGAATGGTCTCTCTTACCTTATCAGCTGTGCCTACAGGTACCGTTGATTTATCTACAATGACCATATAATCTTGCATAGACTCACCAATGCTTTTTGCCACAGCTAAAACATATTGTAAATCTGCACTACCGTCTTCTCCCATCGGTGTACCTACAGCAATAAAAGTAATAGCTGCATTTGAGATGGCCGAGGCTGTATCGGTAGTAAATTGTAAGGTTCCCTTTTCATGGTTTTCTATGACCATTTTTTCTAAACCTGGTTCAAAAATAGGGATTTTACCTTGTTTGAGTGATTCTATTTTATTTTCATCTATATCAACACATGTTACACTGTTTCCCATTTGTGCAAAACACGCACCACTCACTAAACCTACATATCCTGTTCCGATAACTGATATTTTCATAATTTTAATTCCTTAATCTTCTTTTCCAAAGGTAGTGTAGAAAGATAGAGTATTATATCTATAAATATATTTATTACTCTTATAAGTAACACAGAAAAAACAATAATATCTGATGCAATATTGATATGTAAAAAATCAATAATAGCAATAAATGTGCCTTCTCTTACGCCCAATCCTCCTGAAGCACCAGGGGTTACAAACCCAATAAGCCAAGAGATAATATAAATCGAAACACATTGAAAAAAAAGTGTTGTACTCATTGTTTCACTTTGAGAGAGTACAATCATACCTAACATAATTCCCTGTAATGAAATGGAGAGTGCATGAGAAAGATTCATCGTTATTTTTTTCTTCATTGGAAAAGAGGGATAAAGATAAAAAGATAGAACCATAATAACCACACAAGACAATACCATTGAAACTAAAATATATGTTGGTATTCCCTCCGTTAAAAAAGCAAAACATGTACTAGAAAGCAATGTTCCTACCAAAATAGAAAACGAAAAAAGTACAGACGTTTTTGCCATCTGCATTTGAGAGATACCCAATTTGTGTGCTATAGCTTGTCTGCCCACAAAATGAAAAATGTTTCCAGGCAAATATTTTGAAATTTCTGTTTTTGAAAAGTAATAATAAGAGACTATGTAAGGAAAAGGTTTTTTAGCATAGTTTAATAACATCAAATGCCATGCATAGATACCAAAAAGATGTGAAATATAATTAAGCAGGAGCAATACAGGCAGGATATATGCCACCAATGAGACCTCTTTAATAAATGAGTCCAAGGTATACTCTTTGGAAAGTTTATAAAATACAAAAACCAATCCTAAAATACCTAAAAATTTTCCTACCGTATACGCTATTTTTTTTAACTGTTCTTTGTACATAAACGTGTTTATTTCCTTTTTATTTCAAGCGTATCAAAAATGTTTTCATTGAGTATTTGTACGGCTCTAGCATTACTTAATTTCGTATCATAAGATTTCAAAGCTGCTGCCCCTACTGCATTGACCAATGTAGGGTTGTTTTTTAAAGTGATTATCCTCTCAGCCAAGGTTTGAGGCAAAATATCTTTTACATAAAAAATATCTTCATTGTCTACAAAAGCTTCACTCATTGCATCTGTTTTAAGTGTCAAGTGAGGTTTTCCTACCCGAAAAGAGTCATTGGTTTTATTGAGTACGACTGCATTGGCTCTTTCTCCTTCATTAAAAAGTCCCAAATTAATATCTGTGGCATTATAATAATAATTTAACTCCTCTAAAGGCATAAATCCTTTAAATTCTATATTTTTTAAATCATATTTTTGGACCAATGCTTGACATTTATCATAATCTGGCCCTTTTCCTATCATTAAAATAGAAATATTTTCACCCTTCTCTTGCAAAATACGTGCAGCTTCTACAATCACTTCTGTTCCATGTAAAGGGATATAACTTCCTACATACAACACTGTAAAATTTTCTTTATAAGGCTTTACCTCTTTTTTAAAAATATTGTCTTCATTAATGGTAAGTGGTACACGCACAAACTTATCTACAGAAATACCATACATATCTGATAAAGATTTAATAAGTGCCTGAGTATCGACAATAATATAATCTGCTTTTTCGAGTGATTTTTTTTCTATCCAATAGGTCATTTTTCCTAATATACTATGAGGGGCATAGACCTTTCTATCATTACACATCATATCATAAATAGAAAGATAAAAATCAAAAATAATAGGTTTTTTTGTAAATGGTCGCATAAGCACCACTAAAAAATGTCCCATATAAGAGACAAAATAGGCATCCTTTCCTATCATTTTAAAAGGAAGTCTTGCCAAAATGCTCGGTATTCTACTCACATAGCTTTTACCTTTTGAGATGCATTCTGTGTATTCAAATTTCTCTTTTAATGTGCTTCTATGAAATCTGTTTCTTGATATACTCGGTTTATCTGCACAAGTAAAGAGTATTTTCATTCGCGATATTCTCTCATTCTTAGCTCTTCAAGGAGTTTTCTATTGACAGAGAGAAGATCAGCAATAAACGCAATCAAACCTGTTTGAAAGCCCATACCCATCAATACACCTGCTAAGATAACAGACTGTGTATGTCCTTCTCCATCTCCTGTAAAGTAGTAATAAAGATAACGCAATCCAAGCATAAAGCCTAAAGAAAATAAAACAGCAGCAATCGTCATAAAAAATTGAAATGATTTATATACTACAGAAATACGTACTATGGTTACTACTGATTTTTTAATATAATTAGGAATACTTGAGAGGAGTCTTGAAGGTCTTAGATCTTCATTCGTTCGAATAGGTACAGAGGTAATAGGTATATTCTTTTGACCTGCTTGGATAATGGTCTCTAGGGTATAGGTGTAATTATTATACACATTAAGCCGTTTAGCACATTCACGACTAATCGCACGAAAACCACTTGGTGCATCTGGAATATCTGTTTTGCTGGCTTTTCGTACCACCCAAGAACCAAGTTTTTGTAAAAACTTCTTTGCAGGAGAGAAATGTTCAGTTTGGCTAATAGGTCTTGCACCGATAACATACTCTGCTTTTCCTTCTATTATCGGTTGTGTAAGCTTAGGAATATCATCAGCTTCATATTGATTATCTGCATCTGTATTGACGATGACATCAGCACCTTGTTTGAGACACTCTTTAATCCCTGCCATAAAACCTTTTGCCAAGCCTTGATTGTGTTTGAAATCTACAACATAATCCACACCACACTCTTTGGCTACTTTGACCGTATCATCGGTGCTTCCATCGTTAATAATAAGCCATTCAACCTTATCAAATCCTTCAACTTCCCTTGGTAATGCAGCCAATGCTATTGCCAATGTCTCTGCTTCATTATAACAAGGTATTTGGATAATAAGTTTCATACGACTCCTTTTCGTCTAAATTTCATCATACTCAATAATAACATACCTATTCCTAAGATAGAAAGCAAATAGGTATATTTGTTATAAGCTGGGTTATATGTCATACGTATTTTACACTTTCCATCTACTTTTACAGCTGGAAGCATACCTAAAAAAGGTTGAATTTTTGCAACTTTTCCATTAATGGTTGCTACCCATCCTGGATAATTTCGCATTGGTAAGACTATAAATCCTTTTTTGTTATCATGATATACTATTTCTATTTGTGTATTTGAAAGTGCTTTTGTCACTATGGAATCATAGTTTACTTTTTGTTCTGTATTTAATGTTTCTAAAAAATAAGCCTCTCCTTTTACATCAAGATTATTCCAAAGAATAAATATTTGGCTCTAATTGGTGTATCTCATATTTATGATAAGGGTTTACTGTGGTACTTAATACCATGCGCATTGCAAGGTTTGTATCTATATTTTCATTCACCTCTGTTGGATACTCTTGTTCTCCAATATTTGCCCATACTGTGACATAATTCGTATGATTTTTATCTAACATTTCTACAATAATACTATACTCCCCTGGCACCAATGTTAAAGGTGTTTGAAACATAAATGGTACCCATGCATTATCTGTAATTGCTTTTTTATCAACCACTGAAGTGGCTATAACTGTATGGTTTTGAAATAAAGTCAATTTCACATCAGAAGGTGCATATTTTTTACCATAGGTTGCCATTTGAAGTTTTATTCCTGTCGTTTGCATCGCCTTTTCTATATGAAAAGGCTGTCGCCATTTTGTGATAGGTAGAGGTGGCAATGCTTGTCTACTGCGTCCGTTGTCCCACAAATGCACATCTGTGTCTACAAGTAAAGCTTTTCCGCATAAAATAGATTTAATATTTAAAAAATCAATATAAGGACTTTTAAAATAAATTTGGTCACAAGTAAATCTGGCTCCTGTAGGTGTGCTAAAAGGTTTTTTTACTATTTTTTTAAGTACTTTTTTCTCCTCTTCTGAGTGAAAACTATGGGCATACCAATCATTGAGTTTGTATCCTCCAAGTGTACCCGGAAGAAAAAAACTAACATCTGCCAAAACATATTGAAGTGGTCTCATATTTTTTTGCAAATAACTAAGTGTTTCTGTAGGAGGATAAAATGACTTATTGGGTACAGGGGCATTGAATTGTTTAAAAAGATGTTTTTGATCTAAAATTTGTATAACAAATAACATAGCTATAAAAACAATACCCCATCTCTTATGCCCAAAATTTATAAAGAGTTGATCCATTGCGTAGGCTGCAATCATGGCAAGAGAAACATCAATCAAATAACTAAAGCGTGTTAAAAGACTACTGTTTAACGTAGGTATCTGATGAATAATTTCAGGACTAATCAATGTAAATGCTATAATAAGTGCATAAAAAAACAAAATAAAAGCAAACGTGACAATAACCTGTGGTTTTTTACGATAAAAATACAAAGCAACAAAAAAAAGTATCAGTGGCAAAATACCCACATAAAATGTTGCCTCAACCCGTGGACGATGATAAAAGTCTGGCTGGACAAATAACCAAAAAGCATCTAATGAAAAACCCAGTCCTGCATGTCTATGGCTCATACCACCCATCCAGTCCAATAATTCTGTCAAAGGGTAAATAAAAGGCAAAGCAATAAGTACAGATACCATACCAAAAAATGCTAATATTAGTATGATTTTCATTGCCATAGCAAGAGAGAGTTTTTTAGAAAAGATATATGTAAATACCATAATGGCTGTTGCCATATACGTCATGACTGCTATCATGGGGAAACCACCAAGATTTAACATCAGCATACTCAATGTCACAAGAGGAAGATACCTATTCTCTTGTGTACTAATATAGCGATACACAAACAAAAATACCCAAGGCGTCCAAATAGCCGTATTAACATGTGCCCAATAAAACCATGCTGTATTAAAGCCTGAAAACATAAAAATAAATGCCCCAAACACTGAAGACAGTTGTCCAAAGAAGAGTCTTAAGAAAAAGTACATCCCAAACAGACCAATGAGTACATTAACAACATTGGAGAGATAAAACCCTAAAGCATCATTTTTTACCAAGGCAAATACCCAAAAAGCTGGGGTAAAGAGTGCATTACTAAAAGTCAGTCCTGGCTTTCCTGCACGCTGATGGTTCCATAGAGGAATTTCACCATGATATAAATCATTTTTGGCACTGATCCAAATAGGCAACTTTGCATCAAGCACGTCACTTCTTTCTCCATGAATTTTCTTCAGAGAAATATGGGTATTTTGCCATCCTGCATATTGTGTCAATATATCCATAGGAGCAAGTGTTTGCGATTTAAAAGGATTGGCACTTAACATAAAAAAAGCTAAAAATAATAATAGAATAGTATAAAATTTATTGTTGTATCTTGAAATAGTATGGCTAAAAGTCAAATATTTACCCTCTTTTAAAATTAATAGAAGTATACCTAATCAATGATTAAAAACTATGCTATATTTAAGCAATCTTTATAGCGAAGCAAAAGGGTTGCTTTTGCTTCAAAAATAGTTTGATTTATGTGCTAGTGTATTGATCTAAAAATTTAAATAATAAATGATTCTAAAGTCATCTCTGTCTTCTCGTCCACCATTACCATCTATACCATCAAAACGTAATGCTTCTGATGCTTTGGATTGGTCTTTCTTTGAGTATCTTACTCTTAGTTTTGAATAGGAATTAATGGTGTATTTTCCATCAAAGTTAAACTCTGTAAAATCATCAATCAAATCAGCCATATCTGACTTGACATCAACATAACCAAATTTTAGACTAAGTCCTGTTAGTGGTTTCACTACGATTTGTCCACCCACAGCTTTACTTGGCTCATATCTTCCATAGCCTTGTTGCCAGTCTGAATACATTGGACCTGATTCAACGGCTTTAAAATCATTGTCAACAATGGCATCATAGAGTAATGCCATATCAAACATTCCATATGTTGTACCTATTTTTGCACCCCACAAATAAGAATCTTTTGCATTGTTATAAGCATTTCCTCCATATTGTGCTTTAATATAGGTTTTGTTTCCCACAGGTAAAGTATATTTGGCATCAATGTATCGGTAATCATCTACTGCGATGGTTGCACCATTTTTATCTGTATCTGATAGTGCTTTTACATATTGTCCTCGTAAAGAAAGGTTTTCTACACTTGTATTTTTAAAAGAGATATACCCTAAACCATCTTTACCCCATCTTGTATTATAGTCATTAAATTTACCATCTTTGGAGGTAAATCCTGTATATTTTGTCACATATCCTAGTTCAACCATCGTATTTGGTAAACTTTTATTACGAAGAATCGCTGCCTCATAAACTGAAGGTAAAATTCTAAGGTCATGATTTTGGATAAGTGGTGTTTTTAACTGTTGACGACCCACTTTAAGCATCGTATCTGCTATATCATATTGTACATAAGCTTCACCAAGAAAATTTAAATCTTCACCTTTTCTACCTAAAATACTTGTGCCTCTACCTTCTTCACGAGAAAACAATCCACCTATTCTCTCACTTCCATAAAAAGCCAAACCAAATTTAAATCCATAGTATGATGCCATTTCATACTTCATAATGCCCCCAAAGGTGAGTGCTTTTGCATTTGGTTTTCCTGTTCTATCTTCATCAAAACTTCTATCAAAATAGAATGTTCTGGTTTTTGTTGTATACTTTCCATCTTTGAGTGCTTGTCCAAAATCATCTACCTTATCTGGTAAGGGTACCACTACAGGATCAATTGGGTCAACAGGTGCAATTGGTCCTCCTGCCATAATCATGGTTGAAGCTACTACTGATAATACTAAACTCTTTTTCATCTTTTTCTCCTCATTATTTTATTTTATTTTTTTGTATCAAATAGATTAAGCCATACAGCACAAAACCTATCACATATGAAAGGTACGCTGATCCTATACCAAGCCATGTACTTGTCATGTTTGGTGTCAACATCAATGGTACCACTGCTAAGAGTAAAATTCTCTCAAATCCTGATGTCTTTGTTAACATCCATCCTTGTGTTGCCGAAGAAAAGGCAAACATACCTGCTGCTGCTGTGATAAAAATAAGTGCAATTTCAGCAGGATTACTAATCCATTGCCATAGTGCTGGATTGTTTGGATCTGCGGCATCTACCCCTTCAATAAGCAATAGCTTATTATTGAAAAAAAAGGCAAATGGCAATATGGCTGTTCTTATGTCATAAGCAAATCCTTGCAAACCCGTCTTTATAGGATCACTTTTTGCAATACCTGCGGCGGCATATGCCGCCATTCCCACAGGAGGCGTATCATCTGCTAATATCCCAAAATAAAACACAAAAAGATGTGCTGCAATCGCAGGAATAAGATACCCAGAGTCACTAGCCAAAGACATAATCACAGGCGCCGTTAAAGCGGCCATCACAATATAATTTGCCGTGGTTGGTAAGCCCATACCAAGGATAAGTGATACCACAGCTGTAAGTAAAAGTACTGCTATAATATACCCTCCGGATAACTCTTCAATAACCTCAGCCAAAATAAGCCCTATACCTGTAAGTGTCACAGAACCTACAACAATTCCAGCAACGGCTGTAGCAATAGCAATAGGCACCATATTTTTAGCCCCATTGACCATCCCATGACCAATATCAGAAAAACCACTTAACCATACCTCTGATGTTAATTGTCGTTTCTCTAAAAATGCATACACAGGTCGCTGGAGCACCATAATAATCATCATAAAAAAAATCGCATTAAATGCTGCCATTTGAGGAGATTGTCTAAGAATAATCAAGGTATACATTAAAAAGAAAATAGGCACAATATATTGTATCCCACCTTTAAAAATTTCAAATGCATTTTGTAACTTAGATGGATCTTCTCCTTTAATTCCTAATTTTTTAGCCTCTAAATGCACAATATAAAAAAGTGCAAAATAGCTCACAAAAGCAGGAATTGCAGCTGCCATAATAACATCCGTATAGGCCAACCCTAAAAACTCTGCAATAATAAATGCTGCAGCTCCCATAATAGGAGGCATAAGCTGACCATTGGTAGAAGCGGCCACTTCCACTGAAGCTGCTTTATGTCCAGGAAAACCTAATTTTTTCATCAATGGAATCGTAAAGGTACCTGTGGTCACTGTATTGGCAATGGAAGAACCTGATATAATCCCCATCAAACCAGATGCGGCTACAGATGCTTTGGCTGGACCACCATCATACTTACCAAGCAAAGCATAGGCTAAATCTATAAAATACTTCCCTGCTCCTGCTCTTTCAAGTAAGGCACCAAAAAGTACAAATAGAAAAACATAACTCGCACTTACACCCAAAGGAACACCAAAGATACCTTCAGTTGTGAGGTACATTTGACCTACAATCTTCTTGATACTTGCTCCTTTGTGTGCAATAAGATCTGGCATGTATTGTCCTAAATAGTCATACAATAAAAAAAGTATTGCAATGACTGGTAATGCCATACCCAAAGAGCGTCTTGCCGCTTTTAAAAGTAAAAAAATACTTCCTAAACCCATGGCAACATCCAAAGATGACCACGCGCCACTTCTTGCATTGAGTGCATCATAATTTATCACAATATAAAGTGCCCCCAACACAGAAAGTATTGCCAAAGGATAATTATACCAAGGGATACTACGCATCGTTTTTGGCGAACTAAACATAGGATACATAGCAAAAGTCAATGCCAATGCAAATGCCAAATGAATAGACCGTACAAATATACTATTGGTAGGTACTATGACAACATAAAGCTGAAATAAAGACCAACAAAATGCTATAATAGAAACAATCCAATACTCATAAGTGCCTTCCTTAAGCACCCTTTGCCCTTCAAATTTTTCTATTAATTCTTCATCTTGTTCTAAGGATGCTTCATCAATAAATTCCTTCTCATTCATACTCCCTGCCCTCCACTATTTTAATAAACCTGCTTCCTTAAATGCTTTGATTGCACCTGGATGTTGTGGTACAGCCAATCCATTAAGCAATGACTCCTTTGTGATTGTTTTATACGCTGGGTGAAGTTTTTTGAATGCATCAAAATTATCTAAAATGGTTTTTGCTAACGTATAGACTATTTTATCATCAATACTGTCTTTGGTTACAAGTACTGCTTTGACTCCTATACTTGGTGTATCATGTTCTACCCCTTTATAAAAAGATCCAGAAATGACCCCTTTTGCATAATAAGGAAATTTAGCTACCAACTCATCTATAGGCTTTCCATCAATAGCAACCAAGTCAATATCGACTGAATTAGATGCATCTTTAATATTTGCTGTAGGATGTCCAAATACGCCAAAATAACCATCGATTTTATTGTCTTTTAACATTGTTGGTCCTTCTGATGACTTAAGCTCATTTGCTAAAGCCAAATCTGAATGTTTAATACCAAAAGCATCCAGTACAATATCTGTAGTCATTCTTGTCCCTGATCCAGGGATATCAATATTTATTTTTTTGCCTTTTATGTCTGCAAGTGTTTTAATACCAGATGATTTTCTTACAACAAAAGCTAAAAGTTCAGGATAAATAGCAAGTACTGAACGTAAACCTTTAATCGCCTTACCTTTAAATTTACCCTCTCCATGATAGGCTTGATAGGCAGTATCACTTTGAGAAATACCAAAATCAAGTTCACCTGCATTAATCGTATTTACGTTATAAACAGATCCTCCTGTAGATTCTACAGAACAGCGAATACCTGTGGTTTTTTTTTCTTTATTCATCATTCGACAAATGGCACCACCTGTTGGATAATACGTACCTGTGACCCCACCTGTACCAATCGTTATAAATTGTGTAGCAAACACAGGCACACTCATCGTTGCAATCAAAGCAACACTCATCATTCTTTTTTTCATAAAATTCTCCTCATATTTACTTTAGGGCACCTCTAAAAACCCTAATCACTCATAATGGGTTTTGGAATTGCTCTTTATTGTATCGATACATATTACATATCCATCGATACTTACAGTATACTTTAGAAAAATAGCATGAAAATAGCATCACCCCTAAAAGATAATATATTTTTACTATATTGGGTTTAGTTGTTCAAAATAGTAACATTTTCTATAAATATGCTAAAATTGAGTCTATGTAGAAATCAAAATGATGCCTAAAAGGTAGCATCTTTTTGATTAAAAAAATAAAGAGGTGTGACTTGAATGTTTATGATACATAAACCATTATTCAAAAAATATACCATGCATCTTTTAGGTATGCTTGGATTTAGTGTCACCGTTTTTTTAGCTATTTTAGGTTTGCTCAAACAAGAGTATAACGTAGTTAAATACTTGCCTTATGGTGCTATACTTTTTATGGTTAATATTATTTATCTTAAAATCATAAGACTCTCACGCAACGATTATGAAGAGAAATTACGCCAAGAAAAAGAGTATTCACAAAGCCTATTAAAATTTCAAAAGCTCTTTTTACGACATGCAGTACACGAAACCAATACACCTCTAGCCGTTATTATGGCAAACATAGAATTGTATGAAATTGAACTAGGCAAACATCCTTTGCTTTCTAACATTGAAGCAGCTACAAAAAATATTTATAGTATTTATGATGATTTAAGTTACTTGACAAAAAAAGATCAAATTTCTTATCCTAAAAAAACATTGATTTTAAAAGATTTTATTCAAAATCGCATCAATTTTTTTGATATTGTAGCACAACAATCCCAACTTGTTTTTGACTTAAGATGTGAGTGTGCTGCCCTACCTATTTATATCAATGAAACGAAGTTGCAGCGCATTATTGATAACAACATTACCAATGCCCTAAAATATACCAAAGAGTTTGAAACCATACATATACATCTTTATGAAGATGAAAAACATTGTATTTTCAATATTTATAGTCACTCTTCTTTCATCAAAGATACAACAAAAATATTTGAGGCTTATTACAGAGAAAGAAATAATAAAGAGGGACTTGGACTTGGATTAAATCTTGTCAAAAAAATATGTGATGAGGAAAATATACGTATAACACTCCAATCTAATATGCATCTTACTTCATTTAAATACTATTTTAAAAAGGCTACGGTATGAAAATTTTATTGCTTGAAGATGATCGTTTTCTTAACCAAGCCATAAACAAATTTCTTTCGGCCGAAGGACATACTTTGGATCTTTTTAGAGATGGCAATGAAGCACTTTTGTCTATCTCTCACGACAGTCATGATTTGCTCATATTAGATATTAATGTACCGCATCTAGATGGTCTAAGTCTTTTAGAGATGATTCATGAAAAAAAGATACAAATTCCTACCATTTTTATCTCTGCGATGCTAGATATAGAAGATATCTCTCGTGCTTTCGAGCTGGGATGCCATGATTATCTTAAAAAACCTTTTCATCTAAAAGAGCTTACCATGCGCATAGACAGAATACTCCAAACACCCTACATTCCTCATGCGCACATAAGACTCTCAAAACAATACAGCTATGATCCAGCATCCTCTACACTTAGATTTCAAGGAGAGGTACAAATTTTATCTTCAAAGCAGTTACAAATCATTCATCTCTTGGCAAACAATAGAAGCAGGGTCGTAAGCTATGAACTTCTAAAAGAGCATGTTTGGGATACACTTGATATAGAGCTTCCTACCATAAGAGCCGAAATTAATCGTCTCAAAAAAACCCTCAAAGAAGATATTATTATCAATATACGAAATTTAGGCTATATGATAGAACGCCCTACTTCACTCTAAGAAGCTGTGCATCCCCAAACAATAATATATCTTTAATGACTGCTTTTTTTATAAAACCATCATCTCCCACTGCCAACAGAATATCACCTTTTTTCTTACGAAAATTCTTTTGATATATCAGCGCTTTTGCATACAAAGTGGCATGCTCACCTAAATCTTTTTTATATTTTTTTAATTGTCTCTTCTGGGGCACAACTATCTCTACTTTTCCTTGTTGCTTTTCTAAACCTACTGCCCTAAATTTGTAGGTTTTACCTGTTTTTGGTATAGCTTTACCTAAATTAAAATAGAGTGTTAAAAGATCATCTTTTGCATAAAAATTAAGTTTTTGTGTATACTCTTTTACCAATTTTCCTCTTGTCCATTTTTCATATTTTTTTGTGATATGTTTATTGGCATGATTAATGGTATATTCTTTGGTAATAATGGTCTCTTTTTTTCTAGTTGTCATCTTATAAAAATCACTCACCATCAAACCATGCTCCATATGCCCTTTGGAGATATATTCTTCTGTTTGTCCTCCCAGTATAGATTTTGCCATCCCCGAAAGTGTTACACGTGTTTTTATTTGGTATGTTTTTGCATTTTGTGTCAATGTATTTTTGATATTCCCAACTGTACCAAACATGCCAAATTTTGCCTTATAATTTAACTGTGTTACTTGTGCAAAAGCAACATTGCCCAAGATAAAAAATAATACGATTAGTTTTAAAAATTTTTGCGTCACATTCATCCTTCATTCTTTTATTTTATATTGAATTCTACTATAATATATGTGAATAAATCGTGAGGAATAAAAACATTCCTATACAAAAAGTAAATATTTGAAGTATCAGAGAGGAAAAAAAGAAATTTTATGCAACTTTTAAAATATTTTTTTGCCATAATACTTGTACAAAGTATTACTGCAACACTGCTACTTCTTTCTCCTTCAACTCTTGACAATATGGCAATACTTAGGCTTCTTCTTCCCCTTTTATTTGTCGCACTGATTATGGCTTTTTGGCTCAACGCTTTAGCAGGGCATCGTCAAAAAGATGTGGTACATAAAATGAAAGATTCTTTTGCCAAAGAGCGTGAAAAAATACGTATTAAAGCAGAAAGAAACATAGCCAAAGAAGCCAAAATGACCCATGCTAAAGCCAACTTTAAAGTCGGTACTGCTTTTGCCGTAGTCCTAGGTATAGGTGGACTTTTTATATTTGCTCAAATGATGACTGCTGCACTGCTTACCCTTACTGCCGCAGGAGGTGCTGCTACGGGTTACTACTATAGAGGCAAACGCCTAAACAAAAAAGAAGCAACATCCAAACAGATAGAAACCATCGACGTCAAAGCCATAGATATAAAACAAGACTAAACCCTAAACTTTTTGCTATATAAGCAAAATATATCTAACACTTTATAACACTCTTTTGGTATAGTATGTACATAGTCAACCCTGAAAAACCTATCCCCAAGGCAAACCAATAATTCTATACCATCAATTTTACCACAACCTGTAAAACATCAGATAAAGCTTAGCATATTTTTGTCTTTCGTCTGCTCTGAT
>QNZW01000107.1 GCA_003978375.1 Sulfurovum sp. | reverse complement strand
AACAGATGTACCTTTGGTGTATGCAGGATATAAAAAATCTATCAAAACTTTACTTGGCATGGGTATAGATTTGTATGAATTAAAATCAGATAGTTTTCGAAAATTACTTCGAGGAAAGAGGTTAAAAAAGATACCCGAAATCTCTTTACACACTAAAATGATGCTCTTAGACAATAAACGATTGGCGATAGGATCAGCAAATATGGATCCTCGTTCAGATAAGCTTAATACTGAATTGGTTGTTATTATTCATTCTTCTAAGCTTACAAAAGCACAACATAATATTCTGGATAAGGCATTAAATTCAACAAATTTTTACAAACTCTCTTGGGAAAAACACCCCACAGCAATTAAAGATATAACAACATATGGTGTGGTTTGGCATACATTAGAAAAGGGTAAAGAAAAATCTTATTATGATGCACCAAAGGCAGGATTTTTTAAAAAATTAGGGGTTGATATTGTTTCTTTGTTACCAATAGATGGGTTACTTTAGCCCAAATTATATAGATGCATCATACTTTGGTAAACGGTTTAATCGATAGTGAATGGTTTTATCTTTTATTTCAATAATAGAAAAAAAATGAGATGTTTCGATAAGATAAATACCTGAATTTTTATTTTCAAAATAATCTATGAATAGTTTTTTCCCTAGTTCAATGAAGGTCTCATCTCCAGTATAAATATTGCGTGGTAGTGCCAAGTGTGTAAAAGGATTGATGGCTTTTTCATGATCAAAATAAAATGTTCCTTCATAGACGCGATGTAGGCTTGAGAGTGTACCATCTACACCTAACTTATCTGCGATGAGGGCACCCAAGGAGCGTATATAGGTACCTTCAGATACGGTTGCTTCAAAATGTACAAAGGGATGATTATAGTGAATGAGTTTGATGTCATAGATGGTTGAAGTGATGGTTTTGAGTGCGACCTCTTCTCCTGCGCGCGCTAGTTCGTAGGCACGTGTACCATCTATCTTTTTTGCACAAAATTTTGGAGGATAGTAGGTGAGTTCTCCAAGTAAAGAGCTAAGGGTCTGCTTTATACTCTTTTCATCAAAAATTTTTGTCTCTTTGATGCTGTCTATGCGCTCTATATCTAGGCTTGGGGAGTTTGCACCCAGCCACAGTGTGGCTTTGTATTTTTTAGGGGTTTTATTAAGGTATTGAAAAAGTTTTGTGTATTGACCTGTAGCAACAATAAGACAGCCTGTGGCAAAGGGGTCAAGTGTGCCAGAAAAACCAACTTTTTTAGTATGGTATTTACGTTTTACATAGCCCATATAGCTGTTAGAGGTTCTGAAAATTGGTTTATTGACAACGAAGAGACGATTCACTTTTTTTCCTGTAGGTCGGGGTGTCCTCTCCCCGACAAATATTTAATAGTTTTCAAATGTCATTTATGCAGATTAATGTCGGGAAGAGGACACCCCGACCTACGCTAGATACTCTGTACAAAAGAGCTTAATATCTCTTTTTTATTGCCACCAAAATTAATGCGTAGTTTATACTCTTTTCCTGATTTGTTGACAGCTTGTACTCTGCCTATACCAAAAATCTTGTGTTTGACCAAGTCACCTTTTTTAAAGTTAGAAGATTTGGTAATCTTAAGACTGGTATCTTGGATAAGTCCTGATTCTCCTAAAAATCGACTTTTGTCTACCATCTTACGGCGACCTTTATAAAAACGACTGTCTACGTAGCAGAGGGTAAGATCTGATTTGGCTCTTGTAATGGCAACATAGCCTAAACGACGCTCTTCTTCCATGTTTGATCCTTCACCAAGGAGAGGAAAGAACTCCTCTTCTAAGCCAATCACAAACAAATGTTCAAATTCTAATCCTTTGGCAGCATGAATACTCATAATGGTAATGGCATTCTCTTCTATTTGGTCTTGATCGCTTTGTAAAGAGATATCATTTAAAAATTCATCCAGTGTGAGATGAGGGTTTTTAACCACAGCATCTCTAAAATAACCATAAAATTCATCGATATTCATAATACGATCTATGCCATCTACCATCCCTGCATAATGGTCTTTAAGTTTTATCTGCTCTTCAAACAAACTGATAAAATCTCCTAAGGCATCTTTCAGTGCATTTTGTAAAAGATCGATAGCATCAAAGAGTTTTTCTAAAGATAAAGCCACTTTCTTGCTTACGACTAGAGGTACTTTATCTTCATGCATCTTGGTAATATACTCAAAAAGTGAAAGCTGTGTATCAAATGCAGCTTTTTGTAGTTTTTCTATCGATGTTTTTCCTATGCCACGTTTGGGTTTATTGATAATACGTATGAGTGAAAAATCATCATGAGGGTTAGACAATACACGTAAATATGAGATAATATCTTTAATCTCTGCACGTTCATAAAAACGCATCCCACCGATGAGTTTAAAGTTGACTTTTTCTTTGCTAAAGCCCTCTTCTAGTGAACGTGACAATGCATTAATACGGTAAAGCACAGCAATCTCTTCAGGGTTTGTACCAGCATCTAAAAGTGTATGTACTTCTTTGGCTATGGCCTTTGCTTCCATTGATTCATCAAGTGAATGTAAAAGCTTTACTTCCTTACCCGTCCCTTTGTGAGAGATAAGTTTTTTACCTAAGCGAGTAGAATTATGCTCAATGAGCGTATTTGCCACTTTTAAAATAGGCTCAGTCGAACGGTAATTTGTTTCTAGTTTCACTGTTTTACAGTTTTTAAATTGGTCTGAAAATTCTAAAATATTACGAATATTTGCACCTCTCCAACCGTAAATACTTTGGTCATCGTCACCTACGACGCAGAGATTATTGTGTTCTGTGACAAGTAGTTTGAGCAATCTAAATTGTAATTCGTTGGTATCTTGATATTCATCTATCATAATATACTTATAACGATTACTTATTTCTTTGCATAAGATAGGATTTTCATCTAAAATCTTATATGTTAACATAAGTAAATCATCAAAATCTACAAGATTATTCTCTTCTATATCCGCTTGATATGCTTCATAAATAGCAGCTATTTTTTTATAATCAGAAAGTTCTGCTTTGGCAATAACCACTTCAGGAGAGAGCAAAGAATTTTTATATTTAGAAATTTCAGAAGCTATAAATGCGATGTTTAAATCTATTTTTAATGCTTTTGCAATATTCCGAATAATACGTTTTTTATCATCGCTGTCAATGATAACAAAGCTATTATTGCGACCAAGTTTTTCTATATGAAATTTTAAAAAAAGTAAACCAAATTTATGAAATGTACACAGCAAAGGAGGATAAGATACCTTGTCTCCTATAAGCTTTAGCGCCCGTTCACGCATTTGTGTAGCAGCTTTATTGGTAAAGGTAAGTGTCAGTGTATTGGCAGGATCTATACCCACTTCACCCACAAGATAAGCAAGTCTAGTAGTGAGTGTTTTGGTTTTACCACTACCTGCACCTGCAAGAATAAGCATAGGTCCGTCAATATGCTTTACTGCTTCTTGTTGTGATGGATTGAGTGTGTCTAAAATAGATTTCATGAAGTTATAGTTACTCCTACTTATAGGTTTTATTATACCTTAATAGCTTTACTTTTTGCTGTAAGGAGTAAAGTGATACGCTTAAGATATGTAATATGTAATTAAATAAATAAGTTAAAGTTATGGAATTTTTAAGTATAATCTGATATAATCAATCGTTTATTTAGGAAAAAGAATTGAAAGTTAAGGATAAAGAAAATAATGTTAAAAGATTTTGTAAAATTAGAAACATTTTTGACTGTGGCACGTGAGAGAAGTTTTTCGAAGGCCTCTGCGAAATTAGGAATTTCTCAACCAGCAGTTACCCAGCAGATTAAGTTTATAGAAAAATATCTTGCTGTTAAAGTAATAGAACGTAAAAAAAATGGCATTAAGCTCACCAACGAAGGTGAAGAACTTTATAAAATAGCAACAAGACTTGAAAAAGAGATTAATGCTTCAGAAAAAGATATATTAAAAATTATTAATAAAGAGATTACTTTTAGATTAGGGGCTTCATACACAATAGGAACGTATGTGATTCCTGGACAATGTTTAAATACCATAGGGAAAGCAATCCATAATGACATCAACCTTACGATTGATGTCAGTGACCATATTGTGCAAAAAATAAAAGACAGAAAATTAGATGTAGGTCTCATTGAATCTCCTGTGATAGACAATGATCTTATCTATAGAGAGTGGTTAGAAGATGAGCTAGTGGTGGTGAGTAATGTGCCTATTCCTAAAATACTTAAAACAGAAGAACTGTATGATTTTTCATGGATTTGTCGTGATGAAGGCTCACACACAAGACGGGTTGTCTCAGAGGTATTTGATGAGCTTGGTGTATCGTGTAAAAGTTTTGATGTGCTTTCAGAAGTTAGCAATACCACGGCAGTACTTCAAACCATTAAAAAAAGTGCAAAAGATTTACAAAAACCTGTGGTTTCTATCATCTCTAAACATGCCATTGCAGATGAGGTCTCTAAAGGGGAGCTTTTTGAGGCACGTCTTAGAGGTTATACCATGACACGCAAATTTTACATTGTATACTCCAAAGAGAATAAACACAATGCCTATGTTGGAAATGTGGTAGACTTTATTTTAACAGGACACTGTGACGCGTAAATGAATTAAGGGCAGTGGAGATGCCCTTAAGAATTTTTCTTTTTAAGAAGTTTTTTATTCTCAGGATTTTTAAGTAATGCTTCCATAGAGTTTTTGGTAGAATTTTTATCTATTTTGGATGTTTTTGGTGTATATTTAGCCAAATTAAGCACAATAGGATAATCCCCAACAAATACTTGTTTTATTGCTAGAAGTGGAATGCTAACAGTCGCACCAAAATTATCTGGACCAAATCCCGCTTCAAAAAAGAAATAACCATCTTCTAATTTGGCACTCTCGTAAGTATATCCGCTCAATAAAAACATAACTGTTTCTTCAAATGTCTCTTGGATTTCATTGGGAAGCGTAGGTGTAAAAGTGATGTGTTCTACCTCACACGCCAATGCAAATTCTTGATTTTTATGAAATAAATATCCAATTGTATTTGAGATATAGTCTGTAATGAGTGTTTTGTATTCTTCTGTTTGGAAGAGATTAATAGTCATAGTTTTCCCCTTGAGTATCTATCATAGTAATGTGTTTTAGTGGAAGAAAGCCTATCATACTATTCATTAAAGCCACTTGTGTGTAGAGAGAAAGTGACTCTTTTTTGATGATTTTGGTTTGCAAAAAACCTGTTTCAAGAAGTCTTGCTCTTGTGGTGCCTTCAAGCAAAGGATGCTTGGGTGTAACCCACTGCTCTCCATCATAAAAAGCGATATTGGCAATGCTGGTGTCAGATATAACCCCCTCTTTTTCTATAAGAACATCATCCACATCAGGGTGTGATAATAGCAGTGCATTCAATGCTTCTCTGTTGGCATATTTGTAGTCGTATGTGAGTGAAGAGGGTACGATTTTTAGTCTTTGTATCTTTTTGGGTGTGTAGGGAATATATTCTACAGAAATAAAGCTTTTTGCATAGTATATACGACAACGCCAAATGCCCATTTTGGGTGCAACAATGATAGAAGAGAGATCAAGAATATCAGTACTTTGAAAAAGGGCTTGACGGCTTTTTGTGCAACGTTTTTGATGATAATCAAGATAGTTTATTTTTCCATTATCAATCTTGATAGTCTCAAAAAGTACTGGCGTTTGCATCGTTAGTCAAAAAGTTCAGTGGAAAGATAACGTTCAGCTGTATCACAAAGAATTGTTACAATCACTTTATTTTTATTTTCAGGACGAGAGGCTACTTCAAAGGCTGCTTGAAGGTTTGCTCCTGAAGAGATGCCTACGAGTAGTCCTTCATCTTTTGCTACTTCTTTTGCCATAGCAAAAGCATCAGCATCGCTTACTTTGATGACTTCATCATAAATAGCTGTGTTTAAAATATCAGGGACAAATCCTGCACCAATCCCTTGAATTTTATGAGGGGCAACTTCTTTACCACTAAGTACCGCGGCATTTTCAGGTTCGACTGCGATAGATATAAGGTGTGGGATATTTGCTTTGAGTACTTCTGATGTACCCGTGAGTGTACCACCTGTACCCACAGCAGCAATAAAGATATCTACATGTTTATCGGTATCTTTTAGTATCTCTTGTGCAGTGGTTTGGCGGTGTATTTCAGGATTACTTGGATTTTGAAATTGTTGGAGTATGATGGCATTTTTGAGATTTTTTTGTAAAGATTCTGCCTTTGTAATGGCACCACTCATACCATCCTTGGCAGGAGTAAGCTCAAGAGTTGCACCTAAATGCAACAAGAGCTTTTGTCTTTCGATGCTCATAGACTCTGGCATAGTCAAAATAAGCTTAATACCTTTTGCTGCACATATGGCAGCGAGTCCTATGCCTGTGTTGCCACTGGTTGGTTCTATGACAGTAGTCTGGGCAGTAATTTTTCCAGAGGCAATTGCATCATTGATCATTTGAAGTGCAATACGATCCTTGACAGATGAAGTAGGATTCATGAATTCACACTTACCTAAAATGGTGGCACCGCTTTTTTGACTGAGTACGTTGAGTTTCACTAAAGGTGTAGCTCCGACAAGGTCTTCAATACTGTTTGCAATCATCTGAGTCCTCCTTGATTGACTGATTTTCTACAAGTGCTTTGAATGTATGATTTTCATTATCATAATAGGCGATTTCACCATTTTCAATATTGTAATGCCACCCGTGTAAAAAAATACTTCCGTTGTCTACACCATTTTTGACAGCTGGGTAGGTAAGTAAATTTTTAAGCTGAAAAACGACGGAGAGTTTTTCAGTATATCGTAAAAGTTTTTCTTTGTCTTCGCCTTTGCATGTATCAAGGGCAATCTCTTTTGCTTCTCTGCCAAGTTCGAGCCATTTTAAGGTATGTATATTCTCAGGAGAGGTTTTAATGTCTTTATAGAGAGCTCCAATTGCACCACAATGAGAATGTCCACACACAATAATATCTGAAATACCAAGTACACTGACAGCATACTCGATGGCAGAAGCTGTGGCATGAAAATCTGCATCAGGTTTAAAGGGAGCAACAAAATTCCCTATGTTCCTGACAATAAAAAGATCACCTGGTTTTGAATTTAAAATCATATTTGGCATCATTCTAGAATCACTGCACCCTATAAAAAGTGCTTTAGGATTTTGCCCCTCTTCTACCAATGATTTAAAACGTTCTTTATTGGTTTTAAATTTGATAGCATGAAAAGATTTATGTCCTTTACTAAACTCTTTTAGTCTGTTGTTCATGAAGAAACTCCTTGTATAGAATAGCTTAAAGTCTCACCTGCATACATGGGTACAACGCCATTATATGTTTGTGGTACAGTAAAATTTTTTTTCTCTAAAGTTACGATTTTTGGTATAGGGGTAATCCCATAAATATTCTGAGCATTTGTAGAGACAAAGGCTTGAAGGTTATTGAGTGCATGGTGCTTTTCAAAAAGTGCGGTCAAAACTTGCAAGGCAATAGGTGCAGTAAACACACCAGCAGCACATCCACAGGCTTCTTTGGCATCTTTTGGATGTGGTGCTGAATCAGAACCAAACATCACTTTGGGATGTGCTTCTAGAGCCACTTTGAGTAAGGCTTCTCTGTCTTCTGGACGTTTGGCGATGGGTTTACAAAATAGATGAGGCTGAAGCATGCCTCCTGCCACATCATCTAGTGTAATAAGCAGATGGTGTAGGGTAATGGTGGCATAGAGGTTGTCATACGCATCGAGCAGTGCAACAGAGGTTTTTGTGGTAATATGTTCCATAATAATTTTGAGTTTTGGAAAAGCAGTAGCAAGACGCTCATATATAGTCGCAAATTCAGCCTCTCTGTCCATAACAAATCCATTGGTTTCGCCATGAATACACAGAGGAATGTCAAGTTGACTCATTGCTTCGAGTGTAGGACGTAATGTTTCTACATCAAAACCACTGACACCTCCTTCGGAGTTGGTCGTAATACCTGCTGGGTAGAGTTTTATGGCTGTGATGTATGCTTTCATTGAAGATAAAAATGCTTTGTCATAGGTAGGCAGAAAAAAGAGTGTCATATAGGGCGTAAAATCTTCATTGCCAATGGCATCTAAAATACGATTTTTATAAGCAATGACTGCCTCTTTTGTCTGAATTGGAGGTACAAGGTTTGGCATAATAAGCCCACCAGAAAAAGTAGTTGCAGAAGCGTGTGCGATATTATGTAACATTTCTCCATCACGAAGATGCAAGTGCATATCAAGTGGTGCGTTTAATTGCATCAAAATCCTTTAGAATATAGTAATATGTATTGTTTTTATCTATCGTTTTTGGTACGAGCCAATAGTCTATATTTATTTTGCCACAAAATGTATTAAAAGTGAGTACAGATGAGATGGTAGCAGGACAATACACTACCAATGGATACTCAATACCCCCTTCAAAAAATTGATTACATCGTAAAATACGTAGGCTACTTGCATAGAGTGCTTTATGGGGTGCATTAAATTCAAATTGCCATTTGGCATACTCTGAACACGTAGGATAATAACGACAAGATCCAGGAAGCATCTTAGAGATATATTGGTAGCCTTTAATAGGAGCTATATAGAAGTTTTTTAGGTTCATCGGCTTGGTAGGTTTTTTCTGTAGATAGTAATGATTGATATTGAATCATCTTTTATAGGATAAGGTGAAAAATAGTGTTGATGTATCTGTGTTTGAATACCTTTATCTATCATGGATTTAAGGGTGTTTTTAGCATGAGAGTAGTGAACTGCTTGCATGCAAATCCTTTTGTATAAGATATTGAAAATTATAGTGGGTTGTAACAAATAAGTCAATCAAAGCTTGTATGATATGCTTTTAGTAAGTCAAAACGTTTCCATTTTGTATCTTATATGACTGCGACATATTGACACTATGATAAATGGTCGTGCCGTATTTTTTACTATAGTATTGTAACAATAGTTTTTGTAAAGTAGGTTCAATGGATGGGGTAAACCAGCCGTTATTGCTTAAGACAATCATATTTTTAGGGTAGTGTCCTTTTTTGTCTTTTGTATAAAGTTTTTCTGAAGTGGCTTCAAAACAGATGGCATTACGGTAAGTAATACCCTCTATTTGATAGTCTACGACATTGGAACTGGCTTTATAATCTACAGCATTATCATAAAAAACACGGTTTACCCAGTCGCTTAAAAAATCGGGTAAAGGATTGCTCTCTCCAAAAGGCACAAGGACGACTTTGTTGGCTACAGTGATTTTATTTGAAGTAAAAATATAGGTAGAGTTACGTGGTATCTCTCCGTCAAGATACAGTCCTCCTGTGACAATATTAATATGCTTGGCTTTCTTTTGAAGTGTATCTACAAGGGTTTGAGATCGGTTGATAAATACAGGAAATACAGACTCTGGTAAAATAATGAGTGTTTTATTTGCATCTATAGCTTGGTCAATGATGCTAAAGAGTTTTTTAAACTGTTTGGCATGAAGTGTTTTGTTCCATTTGTCCTCTACAGTGGTATGGGTGGTCACTATTTGAATATGATTTGCGTGGGAAGTATTTGATGGTATTGTAGAAGATGCAGTAGGCTGGTATGCAAATAAAATCAAAGAGATAAAAAGAAGATTTTTTTTCCAAATACTAAGTATGAGTGCAAATAATACTATGGCAAATTGCCATTTTTGGATGCCAATATAACTCTCTACAAACATCAATTCAGGCTTAAACCAATCAAAGCCAAAAGGATGAATATAGCTAAAGCCCAAAAGAAAAAGAGCTTTAAATAACAAAGAGGACAAAAATGTTTTATCTGAAAGAAAATTGCTGATGTAAGCGAAGATATAAAAGAGGATACCATACCCAAGTGAAACAAGAAAGATGCCTACAGGCAAACCCCAACTATAGCCATAATGCTCAAGACTTAATCCAATCCAGTAAAACCATAGTATAGCCATAAAAACACCAAAAAAGAACCAAACTCTCTGATTTGACAACAATAAAAAATAGAGTGTTAAGATGGCAAAAATAGTATCTATTAA
>QNZW01000117.1 GCA_003978375.1 Sulfurovum sp. | reverse complement strand
AAAAAGAATATCTGCTTCCATACCATCTATCATATAATCAAAAGTATCTTTACCTACTTGTTCATGGGTCAATCCAATTTGTTCAAAAGTTGTCGTATCCATAAATTGTAAAAACTCTCCATCATCATAAAGATATTGCATTGTTTTTTGCTCAAGTTCTGGCACTTCAAATTTGTCTCCGGCATGTACTGTTTTTTCTATCACTTTGCCTGTTTGAAGGTTTTTAATTTTCATACGTACAAATGCCGCACCTTTTCCTGGTTTTACATGTTGAAATTCAGTTACCCTATAAGGATTACCAGTAATTTCAAGTCTTGCACCTTTTTTTATATCTCCCATACCTATTGTAGCCATGCTATTGTCCTTCATTTTTAATGTTAAGATTATAGCGAAGATAGGTTAAAAAGGATAAAATTTTATTCTATCCCTTATGCTTTTGATGATATTCTAAATATGACAATGAGCAGAACAGAGCCTTTTCCTAAGACTACTGTCATCATTTAAATAAATGTTATCTATTACGTTATCTTGTAATAGATACGTTGTTATGTGCAGCAGCACATTGAGGATCTTTATCAAAATCCATTGCTCTTGAATTGTCTAAGAGAACCGGTACAAATAATAGTGAAACAAAAACGGCTGCAACCGTACCCGAAATCAGTGCTACCCCTAGTCCGCCAAAAACAGGATCACTTGCAAGTAGTGCTGAACCCAAAATAATAGCTACAGCTGTCAATGCGATAGGTGTAGCTCTGGTTGCTGTAGCAACCGCAATGGCTTTACGTTTTTTCATACCTTGACACTCCATAAGAGACTTTGCAAAATCGATAAGAAGCAATGAATTTCTAGAGCTAATGCCAATAAGTGCAATAAACCCTATAAGAGAGGTTGCTGTCAAAAAGAAAGTTTGTGATGTAAAGAAATTGGCTATCCAATGTCCTAAAATAACCCCTATTAATGACAAAAATGAACCAAGCAAAACAATACCTGCAATAGAAAAACTCTTATAATAAATGACCAACAACAAGAAAATAAGAATCAAAGCAGAAATAAAAGCACCACCCAAGTCTCTAAAGGTATCTAAGGTCACTTTCATCTCACCATCCCAACGTATTAAAAATTTTTCATGTGTCTTTTTATCTTCTAATGTAAAATCAAACATATAGGTAGAAAAGCCTTCTACTGGCTTGACAATATACTCTTTTTTAAACTTTTCTAACATAACACTACGTGCATCAAGAAGTGGATATACCTGAGAGACCAAATCTGTCTCAGCCACCACATTGACCATACGAGAAAGATCTTTATGCATAATCATCGTATTCGATTTAACTGGACGAATCGTTACTACTTCGGACAGTGGTACCATCATCCCTTTCATATTCATAAGATTAAGTGAAGAGAGTTTACTCTCTAAGGCTCTTTTATTAGCATTAGGTATTGCTCTACTGTCTTTGTCTAAAACTAAAAATATAGGTATTTGATCTGGCACATTTTTAGAATTTTTATGAGCAATCACCATCCCTTCAAATCCTAAATAGAGTATATTATTCACCTGTTCAACACTTAGTCCACTTCTGGCAATTTTTTCTTTGTCTGGTATGAGTTCATATTTTACAAAATTTTCATCTGTCATCAAGTCAATATCGACCAAACCTTTTGTCTCTGATAATACATCTGCTACATCTACAGAAAGGCTACGTATTTTAGAAAGATTCTCTCCATGCACTTCTACCACAATAGAAGCCAAGGTCGGAGGTCCTGAAGGTTGTTCGATGAATTTAATATTGGTACCACGTACCAATGGTGTACATTTTTTTTGTATCATTGGTCTTAGACGTTGCACCATAAGGAAAGATGGCTCTTCTCTATGATGTTTGTCGGTTAAATTAACAGAAATTTCTGAAACATCTTCTGTTTGTTTCATACTTGCACCCTTTACCAATCCTGCATAATCCAAGGGAATGCCTTGTCCTAAAAAAAGCTCAACATTCATCACCTCTTTCTCTTTTTTTAAAAAATCAATCACACAAGCACTAACTGCTTTTGTTTGGGAAATAGATGAACCTTTAGGGGTATCTACATAAATAGAAAATGTATTATCACTTTTTCCAGGTAACATTTTTGCCAATACCATCTCAGCCGGAAACATAATAAGGGTTAAGAAAAAAGCCAAGGCAGTCAAAACAATGGTAATGATTTTTTTTGGTTTACTATCAAGAATTCTATAAATAAAATTTTCTAATTTTTTCATTTTCATTATATTTTTTTCTCCTTGATCTCTTTTTTCACTTTATGATGATCGTCATGTGTTGGTTTTTTTAAGAGTTTTAAACTTAAATAAGGTGTAAATATATAAGCAACAAAAAGGGAAGCAACAAGCGCTACAGGGACATTATAAGGGATAGGTTTCATAAATGAACCCATCATCCCTCCCACAAATGCCATAGGTACCATGGTCAATATAATCGCTAAGGTTGCTACATTGGTTGGTGCACCAATCTCATCTGTGGCTTCAATAAGAAGATTTTCCATACTTTTGTCTTTTGCATCATGTGCATGTAAATGTCTATGTATATTTTCAATCACAATAATAGCAGCATCTACCAAGAGCCCTAGAGAAAGAAGCAAAGCAAATAAGGTAATTCTATTCATTGTTTGTCCTGTCATCCATGCAGTAAATAGTGTTATTGCCAAAATTGCAGGAACAGAAAAAGTAACAATCAATGATTCTCTCCATCCAAGGGCAAAGACCAACATTACAGCGATAATCACAATAGTAATAAGCAGATGGTGCATTAACTCATTTACCGCTTCATTCGCCCTTTCACCATAATTTCTAGTGATAAGATATCCTATTCCCTCTTTTTCAAACTCTGATTCATACTCTTTTAGTAATTCTTTGACATCTTCTGAAACAAAAACAGCATTAGTACCTGCTAGTTTTGCAATCGTCAAGGTAATTTGATGTTTCTCTTTTGAGAAGGTGGTACTATTTTTATCTTTATATAAAACCTCTGCTGTTTTAAAATTTTGTATATCCAAACCTTTACTCACATATGCCACATCTTTTAAATAAATAGGTGAACCCATATATTGTGCCACTATCACATTGCCTACATCTGACACACTCTCAATAGCATTTTTTACACCAAATATCATTAAATGATTATCTTTTGTACGTCCTTTTACATCAGGCACATCCACAGCAATCGCCTGTACAGCTTTCATGATTTGACCCAAAGAGAGATGATATGCAGAGAGTTTTCCCATATCAACTTCGATATTGTATTGTTCTTTTCTTTCACCTTTGAGCGTGGTTTTTGCTACATTTTCTATGGCATTGATATGTTGTTGTACCCTACGTATAATCTTAAACATACCCACATCATCTACTTTACTTCCCTCTTTAGGATAAAATGCTACCGTTACAATAGGAATATCAATATCAATATCAAAAGGTTTTATAATAGGATGCATCACACCTTTTGGCATTTTGTCCATATTTTGCATGACTTTATCATAAAGCTTTAAGTTAGAATCTTCTCTATTTTCACCAATATAATACATGACATTTACAATGCCTACATTGTCCATTGCCATACCATACACATGCTCTATTCCACTGACTTCCCTAAGCTTTCTCTCTAGTGGATTTACAATAATATTCTCAACTTCTTTAGGTGTAGCACCAGGCATCACAACCATCACAGCACCACCAGAAATAGCAATCTGAGGATCTTCTTCTCTTGGCATAGTAATAAGTGCCAAATATCCCATAATCAATAAAGCTGCTCCCAAGACTGCCGTTAGTGGATTATGTAAAAAAGTTTCTGCAAGTCTTCCTGCAATATTGATAATTTGATACTCTTTTTTCTCTTTCATGAATCTACCTAATAATAATTTTGGCATACATACCAGGATACACCGAACGTCCTTTGGTATCAAACGTCATTTTGATTTTAAACTTGTGTGTCATAGGATTCGAACTAGGAATAATAGAAGTAATATGTCCTTTAGTCTGAAGTCCAATAGAAGGAATTTCAATATTTACAGCTTTATTCATACTAATAAACTTCAGTTGTGTTTCAGAAATTTCAGCAATGATTTTTAACTTACTTAAATCTGTCAAAATCACCGCTGGCATTCCAGGTATTGCCATCTCTCCTTCATTCAACTTTTTTGCTACAATCACCCCTTCATTGGGTGCATGAATTTTTAAATAGTTATATTGATTTAAAACTTCTTCTTTTTTAGCCTCAGCTTGACGTACTTGTTGTTCAGAAATACTCACCATATCTTTTAAATTTTTTGCAGCAAGTTCTAAGGTCTCTAACTCATATTTTGAAACCATTTTTTTCTTATAGAGCCGTTTATGTCTGGCCAGGTTTGTCAAGACATTGTTGTATTGATTTTTATTCATCTGCAACGCGAGTCTAGCCTGAGAAATACCAAGATCCACTTGTCGTTCTGCTGACTCTATCTCTTTTGAGTCTATTTCATATAAGAGTTGACCTTTTTTTACAATATCGCCTTCTGAGACAGCCATATTTTTTACATATCCCATATATCTGCTTGTGAGCATTTTTTGGTTGTCTGAGACGACTGAACCACTTAAATGTATCTCCACTGCTGCCATCGTTGAAACCATCAATGAGATGGATAAAACAACTGTTTTGAATATACTTACCATTTTATACCCTTCCTTTTGTATTTAAAATACTATTTAATTCAAATATTTTTGTATTACGTTTGTTTTTTTCTGTTAAAAGTTTTAAAAGTAATTCAAGTTCTTTAGATTGCTTAATCAGTAAATCTGAAATTGACACAAGACCTTCTTTATATCTTTCACTATAATTTTCATAAACCTCTTTTGCAAAATTTAGTTGTTTGTTAAAACTTTTAATCTCTTCGTTTTTAGAAAATATTTCCGTTTGTAATTTTTTGACCTTAAGTGATATACCACTTTTGGCTAAATCTACTTGATTTTGCACTTTCAAATAATTTACCTTTGCACGTTCGAGATTGGCTTTATCCACGCCACCATTATACAAATTCCAATTAAGCTGTAACCCAAAAGTATAGGCATCATGATCTGAAAAATCTCCCCAAAAAGTATTGTCTGCTGATCCATATTCAGCAAAGGCACCTACATTTGGAAGAAAATTTGCTTCTTCTACACCCAATGCCATTTGTGTAATTTTTAAACCCAAAAGTGCTTTTTGTATATCAATATTATTTTCTTCTAATGCATATTTGTCTACATGAGGCATGGGTGCTTTATCATTGACCTTTTTGATAGAAGTAATTTCCGTATTGAGTAAAAATGAGAGAAACTGATAAGCCAAATCTTTATTGAGTTTGGCTTGATTATACATATTTTCCACTTCTGCTTTACGTGCTTGTACTTCAAGAATATCTATATTTTTAGCATATCCTTCTTTTTTCATCATTTTTACAATAGCCTCTAAATGTTCAATATTTCCAATAATTTGTGAAAGATTAGAGATATAATTACTTACAAGTGAAATATCATAAAATGCTTTTTTGGTTTGAAATATTTTTTCATTATATAATTTTTGTGTGTCATATTGACTCATTTGATACATAGAAGATGTGATATTTTCATATTCACTTAATTTTCCTCCTGTATACACAGGAAGCATATAAGTTATTTTGGTTTGATAAAAGTTACGAGAATCTGGATAATTCAATGCTTTAGGTTGCACAGGTAAAGGATTTGTCTTACCAGACATATCAAAATCGGCAAAACCAAAATCACCAAAACTGGCTTCCCTACTTTGCAATTTGAATCCAAAAACATTTCCAGAATCATTGGATCGTATCCCTTTTATAGTTGCATCTAGCTTACCATAGCTGTAACCTTTGGCCGCTTTTGCTTCATACGATTTCATCTGCTCGGTAAAACGTGATATTTTTAATTCGAGGTTATTTTTATCCAGCATTTGAAGTGCATGTTGAAGTGTCAAATTTTTCATCCCTGCAGATAAAAATGCTGTCATACTTATAAATAAAAAAAATAATTTTTTCATTGTCATTAAACTCTCCCAATAATTAGTAATCATTATAACAAAAGATAAAGAATTTATCTAGTATTCTTTAAGAAATCTTATGATAAATCTCATGAGATTTTACATCATATAATATTAAATTATGTTTAATATTATATTTGATTATAATAAGTTTTATTGATGAAGTTTTCGCAGAAAAAAGTTCCTGCGAATGATGTTTATATACTTGCGTGAGATACGCTAATAAATTCTTTTAAAGCACTGAGCTCATCTAATATTTTTTTGGTTACGATGCCATCTACTCTTACCACAGCCAATGCTTGTTGTTTAGAATCTCTACCCAATCTAAAGTCAGAGATATTCAATCCATTCTCTGCAATAATTTTACCTACATCTCCAATCACACCTGGCGTGTCTGTATTTCTGAAGAAAATCATTGTCCCTTTTGGTTCTACATCCAAAATATAATCATCGATTTCAATAATACGTTGTACCGTATCATCAAATACTGTTCCTGCTATAGAAATAGTACCCTCAGATGTTGTAAGCTTAACACATACCTTATTGGTAAAGCCACTATTGTTTGGTTTAATCTTTTTAACAATATCAATACCACGATCTTTTGCAACAAACTCAGCATTGACATAATTTATCTGATCGCCAAGTGCCTCTGTTAGTACACCTACTGTGGCAAACGTCCCCATTGAATCTATATATTCAGCCACAGGACCAGCTGCTATTATCTTAATAGATTTTACAGCACTTTTGGTAATCTGTGCAGAAAGATGTCCTATTTTTTGAATCAGTTCAAGATAAGGTTTTACAAATGTAGGTAACTCATTCTCTTTTATAGGTAAATTAAGTGCATTTGGATATGCAATTCCTTTGGCTGCTGCTATTGCATTTTCTGCTGCTTGAATGGCAATATTTTTTTGAGACTCTTTTGTATTTGCTCCAAGGTGAGGTGTGACAGTTACATTGTTAAGATCAAGCAGTGGATTATCTGTTGCTGGTTCTTTGTTAAATACATCAATACCTGCCATAGCAATTTTACCTGAAGTTAATCCTTCTAAAAGAGCTTCTTCATCATATAACCCACCTCTAGCACAATTGATTAAAATGACACCTTCTTTCATTTTTGCAATCTCTTCTTTACCTATTATGCCAATCGTTTCCGCATTTTTAGGTGTATGAATGGTAATAATATCACAGGCTAAAATATCATCAAAATTTTTAGTATATTCTATGTCCAAATCTGTAGCTTTAGCAGGATCAATATAAGGATCATACGCAATCACATTCATTTCAAATGCTTTACTTCTAATCCCTACACGAGAACCAATATTTCCAAAACCAATAATGCCCAGTTTTTTATCTTTTAGTTCTGTTCCATACCAATCTTGTCTTCTCCACACGCGATCTTGTTTTAGATTATTGTGTGCATACGGAAATGTTCTTACACATGAAAGCATATGAGCCATAGTTAATTCAACTGCTGCGATAGTATTGGCTGTAGGCACATTCATAATGACAATACCCTGTTTTGAAGAAGCAGGAATATCTACATTATCCACACCAACTCCAGCACGTACAACAGCTGTAATTTTTTTGGCATTTTCCAAAAAAGCATCATCAACATCTGTCGAAGAACGCGTTATAGCTACATCTGCTAAAGGAATAATCTTAGAAACAAGTGTCTCTTTTGGTTCATCTGCTGCATTAATAAGCTCTATTTCTGGGTCTTTTGCAAGAATATCTAATCCATCTTGGTGTATATGGTCACAAACAACAATGGTTTTTTTGGACATTGTAGTACCTTTTTTGTAAATTTTTTAGTGTACATATTTGTACGAAGATATGCGTTATCGCATAGAACCCCATACTCTTAAAAAAGTACGAGGTGAAGTCATTCATCTATTTTTTGAGCATATCACCAAACGCATCACCTAAAGTCATGCTATCATCTTGCTCAAGATTAAGTTGTTCCATAGCCTCTCTCTCTTCTTGACGTTCTAAACGCTTTACAGAAACTCTAATTCTGTCATTGTTTGCATCAATAAAGCTAATAACACCTTTGATCTCTTGCCCTTTTTCAATTTCATCAAATTTAAGTGGATAAAGATCTTCTGTTCGAATGAGTGCATCAATATTATCTTCAAGTGAGATAAATACACCAAAATCTTTTGTATCTTTTACTATACCTGTAACGATAGCTCCATTTTTATGAGTCTGTGCAAACGCTTTAATAGGCGAATCTTCCAGTGCCTTTTTACTTAATGACACTTTTCCTGCGTCTTTGTCAATTTTAATAATTTTTACTTCGACTTCATCACCAACATTAAGTTCAGATTTTGCATTTTTAGATTTGTCCCAAGAGACCTCCTGATTATGAAGAAGCCCTTCTATTGCACCAACTTTGACGAATGCACCAAATTCAGTAATAGATGTTATCACGCCAGTAACCACATCCCCTACTTTATTTTCAGCACTAAATGCATCCATAGGCTTAGGAAGAAGATTTTTAAGACTCACTCTTAATCTTCTACCCTCTTTATCTATTTCAATCACTTCAACATTAATTTCAGAATCATTTTCCAAATAATCTTTAGGGTGTTTCACATTTTTATCCCAAGAGATTTCAGAGACATGTAAAAATGCTTCAAGATCTTCACCTAAATCAACAAACACGCCGTAAGGTTCTATGTTTGATACTGTAGCAGTTACTGTATCGCCTACGCCAATAATAGCATCAATATCTGCCCAAGGATCTGGATTTGCATCTTTTATAGAAAGCGACAAATGTCTTTTCTTTTTATCATATTCAAGTGCAATCACATTTACTTCATCACCTTCAGAAAAATATTTAGAAGGATTTACAGGTCCTTTATGAGAAATTTGAGAATAGTGTACAAGTCCATCCATGCCACCTACATCCACAAACATACCATAAGAAGTTATTTTTTTGATAGTACCAATAACTGGATCTTTATTTTCAAGCAATGCACCAACGATTTCATCTGTTTTTGCTTTGTCACGCTCAATAAGCTCTTTTCTTGAAACAACCACTGAACCTTTTTCTTTATCTACTTTTACAATAACAGCTTTTACTTTTTTTCCAATTGGATCTATTTTTGATGAAAGGTAAGAGAGTGTACGTGGCATAAAAAATTCTAAACCATCGACTTCGACAACATATCCACCTTTGTTTTTCTTGGTGACGACACCTTCGATGATATACTCTTGTTCTTCATCATATTCAGCAATAAACTCATTTAATGCAGCACGAGAAAGAGCGGCTTTATAAGAAATACGACCTCTTCCTTGCGTAACAACGTTGATAGTATCACCTACAGCAAACGTAATATTACCTTCTTCGTCTCTAATTTCATCAAGTGAAAGATTTGCATCTCTTCCTCCACCAATATCAACTACGACTAAATTGTCTTTTTCATCAATCTTAACGATTGTCCCAGTTACTAAATCACTTTTTGATTCTGATTTTTTAAACGATTCCTCGAGCATCGCCTCAAAATCTACTTCTTCTATTTCGATATCTTCGAACTTCATTCCTATCCTTATGTGCACACAAATTTTGCGTTATTATACCCATTTAAACCTAAATAATACTTATTATGCATTCTGGATATTGTGGATATTTTTTTATTGTTCTTTCAAAAAAGAGTATTAAATTCACTAAAATTTCTAAGAAGTATTGACAAATATTTTAATAAATCCAAACTCTATAATATTATTTTCAAGTTTTATTACAGAGTTTAGGTTTCATATATTTTGTATCATAAAGCCAAGAGTATCTCTTGGCTTTTTAAAAATATCTGTGTATTTAAAAGAGAGAAACAGAGTACTATTAACCTCTCAATTCTTCTCTTCTGACATAATAGAGTCCAATAACTCCTGTAAGTATCATGAGAATAAGCATACTAAGTGTGCCTAATGTTGAACCACTGTCTGTTACATTAGAACATGTTGCGTTGTAGGTTATAGTTACTCTCGCACTATTACTCACTTTTCCACAATTGTCTTTAATATGGTACGCTACACTCACTCTTCCTGCAAAGTCATCTACTGGAGTAAAACTTACTTTTCCTGTATCTGTATTTACATCCCATGTTCCTTTACCATCTACATCTAATGTAGTCACTTCATCACCTGAAGCATCAATCAATCTTA
>QNZW01000146.1 GCA_003978375.1 Sulfurovum sp. | reverse complement strand
TCCTCCTTAATTTAATAATTATTATGACTCATTATAGGATAGCCGATGTTAAAGCATTATACGATGATACAGTCATGTAGTAATTTTGTCTATAGTGTTACCATAGGTAAATTAAGAGTATTATAGTCTTAAATTATTATATTTATAATTTATTGTTTTATTAAAATAGTTTTAACGTCAATTTTTTCTATATTTTTTGAATCACTTGGTACATCATGCTGTAAATAATAATGTAATTTTTCTTTATCAAAACCATCGATTACAACAATGCCATAAGACTCCAATAATGACCTATCATACAGTACTTCTCCTCCCAATGATAAATAAATCACTTTTGCACCACTGGCTTTTGCTTCTAATGCTGCTTGGCTAGAAGCAGTGACTATTGTTTGAGTTGTTGTGATAAAATTTTCATATTCTTCTGGTTCATGCAATACAGAAAAAAGTTCTCCCAAGGCATCTTCATACTTTACAAAAAAGTAATTCCCCAATAAAAGTTCCATATCAAATGTACTAAAAAAATCTGCATGATTAAGAATGGTTTTATCGTAATCTGCATCTGACAAAAAGAAACCCACACGGTTCTCTTTATTTGAAAGTTCAAAATAACATTCATCTACCATCACAGTATCATAAGGTATAAGCATCTCAGTATGTATAGGAGTGATGTCATCTTTTTTCTCTGCAAAACGCCATACTTTGGAAAAATCAGAACAATATTTTACCAATCTACCATGGTCATCTTCTACTGAGTCAATCACAATACTGTCTCCATTTTTGGCAATAGCATCGATGTCTTGTATGGTTTCTATGGTAACATACTCCGATACACCTAACTCACGTGCAACCAATCCTGCACGAAAATCATTCACCAAAAGTTGCGTTTTTTCACCATGATTTGAAAGATACTTTAAGAGTGCTACTCCACGTCTAAGTCTTTCTAGTCCTATTTTATGTCCTGTATTTACATAATAATATAGCATTTACTTTTTACCTTTTTGTCTTAACTTAATATGCACATGAATAATCTCCAACGCCGCTGGTGTTACACCAGATATTTGTGAAGCAGAAAAAAGTGTCGGAGGCATTATTTTGTGTAATTTTTCTATAATTTCATTACTCAACCCTGCTACACTACTATATACAAAGTCTTTAGGTATTTTAATTTTTAACATATCATCCATTTGAAGAATTTGTTGTTGTTGTTTTTCTATATATCGTGAATATTTTGCTTCTATGAGTATCTGTTCTATCACCTCATCACTATACTTTTCAAACTCAGGTAAAAGTGTTATCAATTTTTCTCTGTTAAACGCACCACGACCTATCACGTCCATCCAACGTGTTTTTTCATTGATTTTTACTGCATCTATCTGGGATAACTTCGCTAAAAATTCTTTCGTAGGTGTCACATAATTTTCAGACAAAAAGAGTAACGCTTCATCTAAGGCTTCTTTTTTGGTTTCAAATTTTTGCATATAGTCATCATCTAGTAATCCAAGCTCTTTGCCATAGTGTGAAAGTCTCATATCTGCATTGTCTTCACGCAATAGTAGCCTATACTCTGCTCGGCTTGTAAACATACGATAAGGCTCGTTCGTGCCTTTGGTCACAAGATCATCTATGAGCACACCAATATAGGCTTCATCACGACGCAAAATAAATGGTTCTTTACCTTGTATACACAGTGCAGCATTTATCCCCGCCATTAATCCTTGTGCTGCTGCTTCTTCATATCCTGTGGTACCGTTGATTTGTCCTGCAGTATACAGTCCTTTTATTTTCTTGGTTTCAAGTGTATGTTTAAGCTCAGTAGGCTGAATATAATCATACTCTATCGCATAGCCATAACGTACAATTTTTGCATTTTCCATACCTTCTACTGACTGCACCATCTCTAATTGTACATCTATGGGTAAAGAGGTACTCATACCATTGATATAATACTCTGTCTCATCCATGGTTTGAGGTTCTACAAATATCTGATGTCTTGGGCGGTCACGAAAACGACTAATCTTATCTTCTATACTTGGACAATAGCGTGGTCCTACCCCTTCTATTTGTCCTGAAAACATAGGAGCTCTGTAAAAATTAGACTCTATGATTTCATGCGTTTTTTCATTTGTATATGTCACATAACAAGGCAACTGCTTGGGATGAAATGTGCTTTTATCTGTCCGAAAAGAAAAAGGAGGTGGTGGGGTATCACCTGGTTGTATTTCCATGATAGAAGTATTGACAGATTTGACATCTATTCTGGCACAAGTACCTGTTTTTAAACGTCCTATATCTAAACCCAAAGTACGTAGATATTCAGCCAATGCCACAGAAGCAAACTCCCCTTGACGACCTGCTGTTTGCTGTTTATCTCCTATGTGAATCAATCCATTCAAAAATGTTCCCGCTGTAATAATTACTTTAGAGGCTTGATAGGTATTACCAAGTTGTGTCACCACACCTTTGATTTCACCCTCTTCTATGATGAGCCCATCTACTATTTCTTGTTTCACATCCAAGTTGTTTGTATGCAATACTACATTACGCATATACATACGATACTGATCCATATCTATTTGGGCTCTTGTTCCTCTTACTGCTGGTCCTTTAGAAGCATTGAGTGTTCTAAACTGAATACCTGTTTTATCAGTACAAAGTCCCATCTCTCCACCGAGTGCATCTACCTCACGCACCAAATGTCCTTTTGCCAATCCTCCTATGGCTGGGTTACATGAACTTGCCCCTATCTGTTCTGCTAATATCGTTATCATCAATGTTTTGACACCCATTCGTGCTGCAGCCAGTGAAGCCTCTATCCCAGCATGTCCACCACCAATGACAATCACATCGTAATTCATTTCAATTTACCTTATGTTATAATATTAAACATTTTCGTTTTATTTTAATACGACAAGTCGTATGAGCCTACTGCTGAAGTAGTCCCAGTGACAACGTAAATTTATTGAGCTTTGCTCAAAAATTGTCCTATGTATAGTAAAGCGAATTATATCTAAAAAAAGAGTCTATATGTTTACTGGTTTAATTCGTGAAATTGCTACGGTTCAAAGTTACAAAAATAACATTTTGACCATCAAGTCTAAACACAAAGCAAAACGTGGAGATTCTATCGCTATCAATGGCGTATGTCTTACTGTGATTAAAGTAAACGCAGATGGCTTTGACCTAGAACTCTCAGATGAAACACGTGCTCTCATAGATGAAAGTAAACTTTCAGGTCAAGTACACCTAGAACCTGCCATGCAAATGAACGATAGATTTGAGGGACACATCGTACAAGGACATGTAGACTGTGTAGGTACCGTACGCCAAATCATCCCTAGAGACAATGCGACTGATTTCATTATCGCTGTCGATCCCAAATACATCGCATATATCATCCCAAAAGGTTCTATTACAGTAGATGGCATTTCACTCACTGTCAATGATGTAGGTGATGATAACTTTAGGCTCACCATCATCCCCCATACCCTACAAGAAACATTGATGAAAAACTATAATGTAGGCACCAAACTCAATATAGAAACCGACCTCTTTGCCAGATACATCGATCATATACTCATTCACCGACAAAACAGTAAAAAAAGTATCTCTTGGCAAGATATCGATACCCTACAAATGAGTTATTAATCCAAAGTCTAAAGACTTTTTTGGTTTAGTAATTTTTATTTGTATAGTTCATGAGTACCTGTATTTAAAAAGCTTCGTTTATATTGAGATAAACTGAGCCTTTTCCATTGACACCTACTGCATAATCTATAGCTATGTTAGCACGACTTTGTTCGTTGACCATGATTCTAAATCCAATACCCGCAGCTGGTTCTAGATAATCAAATAATTTTTGATCTCTTGCTTTATCGGAGGTGCTTGTAACATTTGCAAAGAGTGTCATACCATATCTTTTTGGATGTTTTTTTGAAAGTTTTAAAGGTATTCTGTATTCTAACTCTGTATAAAATATATCTTCACCTCTAAAACGCCCTTGTGTATAAGCTCTTCCTGATCTCCCATATTGATCCCAACCAACTGCAGGTAAATCCATATAGGGCATATCACCACTTGTCACAAAATTTGCATAACTCCACAATGCCAGTAGTTTTCTTGGGTCTTGCTTGTCCATCGAGTAATAATCTCTATACTCTAACCACAGAGTAGATGATTTTTTGTCACTACCCAAAAACTCTGGATAGTATGAAAAAGATGCATATGCATATCTACCTGTATACGGGTTAGAAACATTGTCTCTTGTATCATAAATCGCATCAAGTGATACACCTGAAAGTGTGTAAGAGTCTGTATCAAATCCATGTGCCATACTGTATATATAGTGGCTGGTAAGATGTTTTCCTTCTTCACTCAAATTCAAGTCTGTATCTATAATATTCGAATATTTATCATATTTGTATCCCAATCCTATATAAAAAGATGGTTTTATCTGCTTAAGCCCTGTTAGATGAATACGATACATATCAAAATCCATCAGTTGCGCATCTTTGTCATAGGTAGAATCACTTTGTTTGTCACCATTAGGCAAAGGACCTGTACCTAATCCATAGGTACTTTGAGATGTATAAAATAACCTTGCATCACCTAAAATCATCCATTCATTATTTTCACTGTATCCTGTACCTTTTAGGGTAAAAAGTTTTTGGTGCTTTGACGTATATGTCGCCGTTGCAGCAATGTTTGACATTTTGGTAGTAGCAATGTCGCCCAAGTATATGCCCGAAGAAGCAGCAACCCCATACATAGTACCATAGGTCGGATTTGTTGCTAAGATTGGCATAAATGTATTGTAAAATTTATGGGGCTCAATGGTCATGTTTTTCTCTTGTTCGTCTGCATAAATCGTAGCTGTTAGTAGCCATAAACTTAATATTAAGTATATATTTTTTATACATTTATTTTTCATTTCTTTTTCCTTTTTGTTTTGTAATATTCTCTTCTTTTTTCAATACATTAGGGTTAAGTATGCCCGCTTGAATAAATGTATTTATCTGTTGAAATGTGGTATCACTCATCCCTTCATTTGGTTTTAGTCTATACGAGTATACAATAAAATCAATAAAAAGATTTTGATAATCATCAAACACTTTTCTTTGCATTTTTAAGAAGTCTTTGTCAGTATCTCTCTTCGTATTTTTTGAAATTTTGTCTAACTTTCTACGCATAGTTTTTAAAAAATTTCTTTTTGCTACTTCATCTATATGTGTTGGTATTTCTGCATATGTTTCACTCAATAAAGTAGCAATATCTGGATAACCTAAATGATGAAAGTATTCTGGAAGCTCATATACTTTGATACCATTTTTCAATTTATAGTTGAGTGAAAATGTATATTTTTCATAAAATATAGTACAAAGCGATAACGAATATACAGCCACACTGTCATACTCTTTTTTAATCCATTCTAGCACATTGTCCATCACCTGTATGTATATCCTAACATTGAGTATATCGGCTTCTGTGACGGCTTGGAGAATTTCATTTTTATAGGTACGAATTAAATCATATTTGGACGAGGTATCAAACGTAGAATCAAAAAGCTCTTTAATCGTAGGTTTAAAATATAAAATTTTATTTGATATCTTATCTCTAAAAACTTTATAGATATTATCACTGCTTCCTTCAAAAACATTATTGTTTAAAATAAGTACAACTTTACAATTATGTCGTATCGAAAGTCTAGATATAAATCCAAATAAATCATTTAAATTCACACTGCTTGATTTGCGCTCAAAATCATCAAAACAGACAACACCACCGTTACTTAATTTATTTTTACCTTTATTGCGTTTGCGAAATCTATTGAGATCTATGAGCACTTTAATTTTTTGAATTGGTCCTCCACTACTTGCCATCGAAGAGAGAGCATTGTATCCAAAAACCTCTATTTCATTTGAGAGATTATAGTTTTCCATGGAGGCTCTTGTAAATATCTCTTGTTTAATATCTCTAAGACTCTCTTTACCATAAAGTCCCAAATAAACATTTGTTTTCTCTTTTTCTTTTAATTTTTGTGTAAGTATAGGTTCAATTCCCTCTTTCCAAAAATGTGTTTTTCCTGTATCCCATACGCCAGAGATAATTATAATTTTCCCATCATTGTCACTGTCAAGTAAAAAGCCTTCATCTCCCACTAAGTACTCTTTTAGTTCTTGTATATTAGGCATCTATCAACACTATCTCTCTATTTTTTCTTGTTTAAATCAATAAGTGTTGTAACGATAGGTACTAGATTTTTAAATCCAAAACTATCATTTCTAAAAGAGTCAATATTGCTTTTAATATTTACAATTTTTTGCTTAAATTCTGCAACACTTTCTTTAGCTTCATCTACATCAGAAGAGACTTGCTTCCATGCAAAATCTCTAATCTCTTCAATCGTTTGAGCTTCAGATCCTGTCGTTTGTTTAGAGGCAACCCAAAAGAATATACCCGCATTAATAAAGTTAATAAGTGTAAGTATTGCTGATGATGCTACTTGACTAAATGTTTGCGAAAGATAGAAATAGAGTGTAAAATTCAACGCAATCAAGCCAATAAGTAGTACAATAAGTGCTAATGCAGTCCATACAGTCTGTTTTGCTTTTTTTCTTATTTCTAAATCAATCATCGCTTTTTCACTTTTAACCAAGAGTTTGATTTTGGTTTTAAATTCTGTATCCATCTAATCTCCTTTTTTCGAAGATAGTGCATTGCCAAATGCTGCACCAATAGCAAAAAGCAATACAGCTGTAGCAGGTGATAAATGTTCATAGTCTTCTTTTATCATGTCCATAATATTCGTAAGTGTCTCTTTAGTACTCTCTTTACCATCTTGAATAGAATCCAATATCTTTTGGGCTTTTTTTTGTACTTCTAGTAGCTCTTTTTCTTTGACTACCTTTTTTACAATCTCTTTCTTTTTTTCACTTTTGTTTTCTTTTTGGGCTATTTTTTGTACTTCACCCAACAATGTTTGTAAGTCTTCGTGTTTCATTTTTTTCCTTTATTATTTATAATCACTTAAGAGCAATGCTATCCATTTGGTTTCATCATATCTACCAAAAAAGTGTTGTGCTACCATTGTAAGAGGTACAGAGAGTATCATTCCTGTTGGTCCAAATATCCATCCCCAAAATGTCATAGATAAAAATATAATCAAAACTGACAACCCCAATCCTCTACCCATCACGCGAGGCTCTATCACATTCCCTACGATAAGATTAATAATCATATACCATAATAATATCCAAAATGCATCTGTTGGGTTTTGGTTGATAAAAGCCATAACAATCGGAGGAATGGCAGCCAAAATAGATCCAATTACAGGTATAAAATTTAAAAAAAATGCTAACGTAGCCCATAAATAATAATAATGAGAACCAAAATACCATAGTACGACCAAAATCAACAATGCAGTCAACAGACTTGTTTTTACCTTGATAAGAAAATAAGATTTAATTTTCTCTATTATCTCTTTATCTTCCTCCAAATTCCCACCATAGTCTTGGGTAATTTTAATCATCTTGTCATAAAAACTTTTTGATTCTAAAAGCATGAAGGAAACGATAAATATAATCAAGAAAATATTAGAAAATCTATCTCCTATTTGTGATACTATATCTTTAATTATCTCTCCAAAACTGCTATTTTCAAAAAGTCTATTGACTTCTTTATTGGTAATACTTATGCCAAGTTTATTCAGGTATACAATACCCTTGTCAATAAGATCACTAAAATTTTGACTCATATCTTGGAAATTGTTTGCAAAATCTTGAATCTCTTTACCGATATAGCTACCTACAACAATAATGGGAATCAATGATAAAATAACAATTATAAGCAATGAGACCATTTTAGGTACATGTTTTTTTTCGAGATATACTAAAAGTGGAGACAATACAATCGCTAATGATAGTGATATTAAAAATGGTGTCAGTATCTCTGCAGAGTATTTGAGTATAACTAAGATTATAAATGCACTTGAAAAAAATATGAAAACTTGATTAATCGGCCAAATTTCATTATTTTTTCTTTGCATTAAAATCTCTTTAAATTTTCTTTTTTATCTCTTTGTATGCATCTTTGATTTCATCTGCTGCTTGTGCAATAGTAGTTCTGATATCATCTTTTGCATCCGCTAGCCCTAATTCTACTTTACTAACGATTTCCTTATTTGCATCTTTTCCATCATTTAAAATCTCTTTAAATTTAGCTTTTAGTTTGCTAAATGAATCTTCTATTTTAGAAAAATCTTGTGTGATTTTTGCATCTTGTGCTTCGACTTTCGTTTTTATCTCTTTATTCATCGCTTCCATATCGTCTATCACAACCTGCACTTTTTTGTTATTTACCTTACTCATGTTACTCCTTTTTTAATTTAAACCAAAACAATACAATAGATATTTATAAAAATGCATACCCTCAAGATTATTGCCAACAAATATATTTGTTATGGGTTGATGTATACTATTTTATACATCAACCTATATTAAGGGAATTTCTAAAAATAATAAGTCATACTTTTATCACATAGTATTTGAATTGAACACATACTATAGCATAGATAGCACATTGAAGATATCCACTTTACGTCAAATATATAGATTACACCATCACGATATTTAACAAAAATGCGTCTTAACATAGCACATTTTAACTCCCCAAAAGACTCCGATACTTCGTTATACTCTACTTTTTTAACATCTTCAAACCAATACTTTTATATACCAAAGAAGAAGCTTTAGGAAATATCATAAAATCTTTATGTGCTACTATAGTGTCGCTTAAAGGTAAAATAGCCAATATCTTTCCAGGATATGCCAAATCTTCTCTTTGGTAAAACATCTCTTTAAATTTAGAGAGTCTTACTTTGGTATTGCCCATAGTAGGATCAGCAAGATAAGCATATCTGTCATCCATACCTTTATAGACAGTAAAGTGTTCACTTTTTCGTATTTTTACATAAAGAATGACAGGGATTTGTAGCTTTTTAAGGGCATCCATATCTAACGCCAATCCCAAAGCTTTAAAACCTTTATCTTTTACAAAACTACTTAAATCTAAAAAAGAGAGTCCATTGGCTTCTTTATATTTTTGCACAATGTTTTTTTTGGTTATCCCTTTCATTTTCATGACACTTTCAAGTATCTGCTTTTCTGAGATATTTTGATGATAATAATATTTTAAAATGGTTGATAATGAAGCACTTCCGCAGGAATAATCATACTTTTGTCGTGTAAGATTCTTATTTTTTATCTCTATCCATGAGGTGACACCCTTCTTTATATTCATATCATTTTGCAATATATGTACTTTTGCCTGTATTACAATTAGAATACTGCATCCTACAAATAATAATTTTTTCATAATATTAAAATTTATACGACAGTGTTGTGGCTATTGTATTTCTAGAGACTTGTATCGAATTAAGAAATTCTGCATTCACGTCTAGAATCATTTTCGTATTCAGTTCATACGTAGCTCCTGTCAAAAAAGATATATTTGAACCATTGATAGTTATTATTTTTTCATTGACTCTATTTTCATTTTGATAGGTGTATCTCACGCCACCATAAATGTTTGTATAGGGATTTACAGAAAAATAAACTTGTGGAGAGAATGTAAAAATATCACCATTTTCTACATTCATTTTCGTAAACTCATGTTGAAGGCTTATGTCATACGAAGCTTGAAGCAAAAAAACCACAGGATCTACAGTATAGTAAGAAGTTCCAAAAATCCTAAAATTTTTAAAATAACTCTCTTCTATTTCTTTTCCAAGGACTGTATTTTCTAAAACATCTGCACTTATTCCGAGTAATAATGATGGGGTTTCCGTCTCTTTTTTAATTTGATATGTAGCACCCATCTTTAAAGAATTAAATCCATTCATACTCTCGTTTTCAAATACATTTGAAAGTTGAAAATAGGACGTTGAGTTGTATAAATTTAATGATACAAAAAGTTCTAAATCTTTATTTATGCCATATCTTAATGTAAATATATAATTAAAATAATCTTGATTATTATCTCTACTGCCAAGGTAGGTAGGTAGATAAATAAAATCGCCATTTTGTGTTTGATACAACATAGATGACATCATCTCTTTTGATTGTTGTATGTTAGAGTATGCAACACTTATATCTAATTTAAAGGTGCCCTTTTCTGTGAGTATCTCATCCACTTTCACTGGTTTAGAAAGCAACACTATAGAGAGTACAATACATAATAAAATAATTTTTTTTATTTTCATAAGTCCTCTTAAAACTAAGATTCTATTTTTAAACTACGTTGATATAAAAAAGGTTGAAAATATATATTAT
>QNZW01000113.1 GCA_003978375.1 Sulfurovum sp. | reverse complement strand
TTGCCTGATTTTATCTCACGTATAGTCACAAAATTTGATCCTTTTGGTACCATCATCATGTAGTTTGCTTTTTCTAATTTACCTAGTGGATCTGCATGATGATTGAGTGATCCCTCAAGCTCCCTAGTATCCAAAAGTTCCATCGTATCATAATTTAGTGTAATCAATCTATTTTTAATTTCTAATGATTGATATTCATCTGCATAATGCACAATATGATTGGTATATGGTAGATCTATTTGCTCCATTGAATCATCAATATCTCTTGCGTATACTGATAATGGTGCAGTGAGACACATTATCGCCATGGTTCTAAGCAAAATTTGCTTAGTTATTCGTTTTTTAGCATTCATTGTTTCCCCTTCTTTAATTTTTTTGTATGCTATACATTTCAGTATTAATATTCATGAAATGTAAATATATTATGGCAGTAAAAAAATATCTTGTCTGTAGCATCTGATACAAAAATATTTGAATTATTAAAAAATACAAAAAAGAATAAAAACGAAAGAAGTTTTGAAGATGTGAAACTATTGAATCTATTATTGGCCTGACTTAGAAATTGGTTTTTAAGGGTTGACTATATAAAGTATAGAAAATAAGTTAATAAAACTTTTTATGAATATTATGTTTATTTATTAAGTATCGTATTCATTTGAATCCGAAGCATTTTCATTTGATGACTCTTTATGCCATTCTTCAATATCTGATTGAGGTATAAGAATTTTTTTGAGTTTAAATCCATCAAATTTAAATTTTTGTATTTGATTATTTTTTGTTATACCATAAAAAATGATAATGCCCTTAAAGTAATTCTATTTTTCCTCTATGTAAAATCACTTTCCCTTGTACTTCTAAATCTTTAAGTATGCGACTGATTGTAACGCGTGTACTCCCCAACTCCAATGCAAGGTTTTCATGTGTTATGTTGCATATTGGCTCTGGTTGTTTTTTGAGCCATTCCATAATGCGTGTATCTAAACGTTTAAACTTGATATCACCTACTAGCTGTGTGAGAGCTTCAAAGCGTATATGATAGAGTGAAAATAGATAGGTATAATAAACATCAGACATACGTGAAAGTTTTTTAATACTTTTGGCATCTATCAAATACCCTTTTATATCTGAAAGTGTTATAGCAGATGCTACGGCTTCTGTTTGTGACAATAAAGAAGCAGTATTTACAATACATTGTTCTCCTGCTTTAAGGATATAAATAGTAATCTCTTCTATGCCCTCTTCTTGTCTGTAGAGTCTTACTTCTCCTTGGGTTAGCCATAAGATATTTTCACAAATATCTCCTTGATAAAAGAGTAAATTTCCCTTAGGTACGGTAATTGGTTTGATATGATTTTCTAAAAAGATGCGCGAATCTTTTTCTAATTCATTAAAAAAAGAATAAGTCGTTAATTCCATCGTAATTTCCCTTTATATTACTTGATTTAATCACGAGTATAATACATAAATAGTTAAAATATCATAAGTAATGATGGCATCATGGGTGTAGCAAGATATTTAAAGTTCTTTTACGTAGTCTTCTTTTTGACTTTTAGGTATGGTTTTGGTTGTGGGAATTTGAAGTACTTCATAATGTTTTGCCCCTTTAAGGTAAGCAATAGTGACTTTATCTCCTATTTTTACATCTTTAGAAGCTTTTGCTTTAATACCATTAATCTGTACCACACCTGATTTTAACATATCTGTAGCAATGGTACGACGTTTGACTACATTCACTGCACTTAGCCATTTATCTACACGCATATACTTTTCCTTTATTGTTTGTAGGATAGATTTTTACACTTTTGATACTTCATCTATTCAATTTGTATATTATTGTTTAAACATCTCTTCGGCCAATTTGGCTTCCATTACACCCTTCATGGTGAGTGTGTCATTCTCAGAGATGTATTGCTCATTTTTAAGCATTTTAAAAACAGATTTACACTCTTTCATATCAAACATGCCTGTTTCAACAAGCATATTTTGTACATCTGAAAGTGTCTCTTTTGACTCTTTTTTCATTAAAGCCAAAAGACACACACGTTCTACTACATTTTCTTCGTTCATCTTTTTTCCTGTAGAGTTAGGTTTTCTAACCCACAAAATTACAGCGTGGGTTAAAAACCCACCCTACATTAATGTAAGTCTGCGTTAAGCACCACTTCTCTTGTACTTCTTCGTACTATAATCTCGCCTGTGGTTGAATTTTGTCTAAAGTGTAGCCCATTTAGTCCTTGAAATGCATCAGCACGAAAAGTTGTTTTGTTTTCCAGCACAGCGTTTGGATTGGCTTCTTTAATCTTTTCTAACTCTTGGGGTGCTACTTTTACTTTGGTTCCTGCAAAGATAGCTACACCACCATCGATAATACAAGCATCACCCAAAGGAATACCACACGTTGAGTTTGCACCAAGTAGAGTATTTTCTCCTATGCTTATAGGGTTACCATCTGTACCACTAAGCACACCTAAAATACTTGCTCCTCCACCCACATCTGAACCCGCTCCCACGACAGCAGAAGAAGAGATACGTCCCTCTACCATTACAGGACCTAATGTACCAGCATTGAAGTTGATATATGATGCACCAGGCATAACGGTGGTTCCAGCGGCAAGTTGTGCACCCATACGTACTTTAGAGGCTTCTAAAATACGTGTGTTTTCTGCAGGAACAATATGCTGTAAATACCTTGGGAATTTATCTACTGAATCAACTGTTGGGTATGTGCCATTGAGTTTCATTTCTATTTCATTGTCTCTGAGATAGTCTAGTTCGTAAGGTGTATTTCCTACCCATGCAACATTATTTAAGACACCAAATGCACCATTGAGATTGACACTTCTTAGTGCTGCTTTACCTAAAGACAACGCATAGAGTTTAAGATAGACAGCTTCTACTGATGTAGCATTGGCATCATCAAACAAAAAGACTATTCTAAAATCTTTGCCTATGTCTTCCATATTGGCTAATGTTTTAATGACTTGTACATTTTTGTGTGCATCACCTGTTGCTTCGCCTATATAAGGGGCAAAAGCAGCCATGGCATTTTCTACAAATGTTTCATTGATAGTTGCTACAAATTCTGTGGCTGAAAAATCAATATCTCGTTTTGCTTCTTGGAGTGCTTTAATAAAGACTGCAGCACTTCCATAATTTTCTTTCCAGTTAATCAATCCAAAGTTTGCTTGAAGTATTTTTTCTGCATTTTTTTGACCACGGTCAACCCTGGCAATACCAAAGGCTATAGGCTCTCTATATCCTTTTTGTGAAGTAACCTCTGTTACCAATGCTTTAAATGCTTCTGTTGATGAAATGGTTTCAATTGCCATAAATATTGCTCCTGTATATAATTAAGCAGATAATACTCAATTTTATGTAAAATTCGACTTATGAAGAAATATCTACGCGGACATAATAAGCAGTACTTTTCACTTATAGTCATAGCTATATATTCTACCCTGCACAAATTAACACGCCTTGATAGTAATTACCAATACCATAAACTCGCTTATTCACTTCTACCACCAAAAACAGCCCCACCCTCTATATTAATATAACGTTCGTAAGCTAAGTTCTTGGCTTACTATTTGCTCAATCACTATGGATTGGTGGATTTAAATTCACCCTATATTTTAATATACAAGGAATATTTATGACAAAAAAAGCATTTTGTTTTATGACAGCTACTTTGTTTTGTAGTACACATACTTTTGCACAAGAAACCCTAGAAGACATCAATGTAACAACAAGCAATAAAACTTCAGAGTCTATCGCCAATAGCACTTCAAATATTACCGTACTTGGTGCAGAAGAGATAGAAGAAAATGGGTATCAAACGGTGGCACAAGCACTTAACAGCATAGCAGGTATCTCTGTAGAAACAGCAGGTGGGTTAGGACAACAAAATTCATTTTTTTTAAGAGGTGCAGACTCAGGGAGTGTTTTGGTACTTTTGGATGGTATGCGTCTTAATGACCCTAGCACCACAAATGGCACAGCACTTCTTGAGAGTTTAACCACGGACAATATAGAACAAATCGAGATTGTTCAAGGTGCCCAAAGTAGTATTTGGGGATCTAATGCCAGTGCAGGTGTGATTAATATTATTACCAAAAAGGCCAAAGAGGGAGTACATGGCTTGGTGGGACTTCAGTATGGTTCGTACGCAACCAAAGGGACAGATGTGGCACTCTCATATAAAGATAAAAAACTCACAGCACAAGTCCTTGCTTCTTATTTGGATACACAAAGTTTTTCAGCACTCTCCCCTGCTTCTGCAGAAAACGATGGCTATACAAATAAAAATCTCAATCTTAAATTAGGTTATGTATTCAATGCAAATAACAGCATAAACCTTAGCTACAACACCACCAAAACCAAAACAGAGTATGATAACCCTTTTTCAGAAAAAAAAGCAAATGATGACTATAGCCACGCAGATTCTAAACAAAAAAATCTTGCTTTAGTCTACCGTTATGAGGTCGAAAATTATAGTGCTACCGTACGTGCTAGTAAAGGTGTGTATGATAGAAATTATTTTAGTATTTCGAGCTTTGGCGAAGGTACCAATGTGTATAAAGCGACTTTAAAAGAGTATAGTTTTATCAATGCTTATACGTATACACAAGGTAAAGCTATTGTAGGTTTTGAATATAAAAATATCGATGGTTTTAACCAATACAATGCTTTTGCAAAAAGTCAAGCAGACTATAGCAATAAAGCTATTTTTTTGTCCAACACTTATCATGTAAATAATGATACACTCTTAGAAACAAATCTTAGATATGACGATTATGATGCTTTTAACAATGAAACTACGTATAAGATAGGGTTAAAGCATTACCATCATTTTTTAGAGGGCTTTGTTACTTCGGCAAACTATCATACGGGATATGATGCACCTAGTGCTTATGCGTTAGCAAATAGTGTGGCAGGTACTATGCTTAAGCCAAGCTATAGCAAAGGATTTGATATCACAGCAAAGTATAAAGAGTTGCTTACGCTTAGTTATTTTAATACAAAAACCAAAGACAGTATAGACTATGATATGAATCGCTATGGGTACTTTAATGTTTTAGGTAAGTCAAAATTTTCAGGACTAGAGGTTAGTAGTACTGTAAATATTGATAGTCTTGATCTTATGCTATCAGCGAACTATACGCATCTTTTTACTTTTGAAAAAGAGGACAAGACAGCACTTTTAAGACGTGCAAAAGATGTCTTGAATGTAACATTGAATAAATATATAGACAACAACACCTATTTTGGTGTCACAGCACAATATATAGGTGACAGAATAGACACAAATGGTGCCTACCCAGCCTCGAAAGTATCAACAGGAAATTACACTGTATATAACGCTAATTTTGGTACCAAACTTTTCAACAATATGGAGGTAAGCCTGCATGTTAAGAATATTTTTAATAAAACATATCAATCTATTTATGCCTATGCTTCTTCTGATAGAGAAGCCTATGCTAAGATACATTATCGTTTTTAGGTATACTATAAGATGCTAACACTTATTCCCAAATGGTTTATTGTCTATAAGTTTTTTAATGCACTATTTTTGGGGCTTAGTGTGGGTGTCGTTTTTACGATTTATGAACCATTAAAACCCTCTATTTATTCTTTAGGAGGGATTGTTTTGGCTTTTGGTATGCTTTTGGTTGCTAGAATGTACCATTATCTACTCAATGCCCAATGGTTTTTTCGTATCAGTCTATGGGTAGAAGTAGTTTTGGCTGTGGCTATTATGTATTTTTTATTGCATCCCTACAATTATCAAACAGCATTGGTTATGTATATTGGCTATCAGATTAGTTTTATTTTTGGTGCTTACCTTGTAAGAGCAGAGACGCTTTTACTCAAAACAGATACACTCCTTACAAAAGTAGATACAGCCAAACAATTGGGGTATCTTTTGGGGATGGGAATCTCATATATTTTCTATAAAATTTTAACATTTGAACATATCACACAAAATCAAGCACAGGTCTATTGGCTACATTATTTGCTTATAAGCATTGAAAGTATCATTATTTGGCTTATTTTTAAGAGTTTCAAAAAGCAGACTTGATATCTAAAACTTTGTATTTGATGTACAATTTATAGATATTATGTTAGAATTTTCAAAATTTAATCTAAATGGAGTCCCCCTTATGGATATTACTAAAATCGGATATGGTGAAAACCCGGATGCAGTCAAAGCAATTATTGAAGTACCTTTAAATTCAATGATTAAATATGAGATAGATAAAGACTCAGGTGCTGTAGAGGTAGATAGAGTACTTTACTCTTCTATGCATTATCCTGCCAATTATGGATTTGTAGCAAATACACTTTCAGATGATGGTGATCCTGCTGATATTCTTGTGCTTTGCGACTATCCTCTTCAAGCTGGTTCATACATTAAGTGTAGACTAGTAGGTGTACTTATGACCGAAGATGAGTCAGGTGGTGATGAAAAACTTATTGCAGTACCTACTACCAAAATAGACCCAACATATGCAAACATTAACGACCTTGCTGATGTGCCAGAGCATACATTAAACCGTATCAAAAACTTTTTTGAAACGTATAAAATGTTGGAGCCTAACAAATGGGTAAAAGTATCAGGATTTAAAGACAAAAAAGCAGCAAGTGAAATCTTGGATAAAGCAATTAAAAATTACAAATAACATCTCTTGTTAGTCTAAAAATCACCTTTAATACTATGTGTATGGGCTTTGTCAAAAGCCTTTTTTGCTTGAGGAGTATAAACAGACTTCTCATCAAAAACCACAAAAGGTGGAAGAATTTGTGTCATAGATTTTGAGTTGTTTCGTGCGGCTATCATGACCAATTTTGATTCGCGATCTATTTTTGAGTGAACAAATTGTATTTTTTCTGGGTTGATACCATAGGCTTTGAGATGATGTAGCAGTATATCTATCTGTTTTGCATCATAACAAAATATAAACCACCCTTTTGGCTTTAAAAATGTTTTGACACGTTGTATCAATGTTTCTATAGGAAGATGGTGGGCATACCTAGCAATATTAAGATGCGTATTTTTACTTTGTTTGACATTTTGATCATAAAAAGGTGGGTTTGAGATAATATAATCATAACGTTCTTGCGTTTGAAGTTTGGTAAAATCTTCTAGATAACTTTGTACATCTTTATGATGTAGAGCATAATTGAGCTGTGCATAGGCTAACATCTTTTTTTGTTTGTCTATGATGCTTGTTTGTATGTCAAAATCACGGCTAAGAAGCAAAGAGAGTATCCCTACACCACATCCCACATCCAAAAGTCTCCCTGTAGGCGTAAAAGAAGCAATAAAATCATACAAAAAAATAGAATCACTGTTATAGCAATATCCAGAGCTAGGTTGATAAAGAAACACAAAAATGCCTTTGTATATTTTGATTATTTTACTACAAATTGGGTATAATCGCGATTATGAATGAAGAATTAGCGATAGATTTACTGAATCCACCATCAACAGACTTTTCTATGCTTGATTATGATTGTGCTTATATTTCTGGCAATAAAGTACGCATGAATTATAAATATGTAGAAAATGCAAGTAAAGCTTTCTCTACGGCTGTAATAGATAGAGGTTGGAGGCGTTTTGGCAAATATTTTTTTCATCCTGTTTGTAATGGATGCAATGCCTGTAAAAGCATACGTATCAATGTAGAAGACTACAAATACAGCAAATCTCAAAGAAAAGCTATTAAACGCAATAAAGAGACAAAAATTATTGTGCAAGAACCAACACTTACGCAAACACATATTGATTTATATAACAAATATCATGCCCATAAAAACCAAAAAGATGGTTGGAGTTATCGTAACATCAGCCAACGTGAATACCATGAAAATTTTGTAGATGGTGCACATGATTTTGGTAAAGAAGTGCTTTATATTGTAGACAACAAACTTGTGGGTGTAGATCTTATAGACATACTTGATGATGGTATTAGTGCGATATACTTTTATTATGATCCAGAATATGCCCATCTCTCCTTGGGTGTATACTCTTTGCTCTATCAAGTGAAACTTGCTAGTATTTTGGGTCTTCCCTGGATTTACCTTGGTTACTGGGTAGATGGCTGTAAAGCGTTTGCCTACAAAACAAACTTCCAACCCCAAGAGATACTAGATGACTTCCCTCATGTCTCAGAACAACCTTTGTGGGAAAAATGGGATAAACCTACAAGTTAATAATTATTTCATGCCTTTTCTGCACCATTTTAAAAAAAGTCTATCTGCACAGACATTACTTTTTAGCTCTTTGTTATTGATGATATAGTCCGATAACCATTTTGCCAGCAATGGCGCAAAAACAAAACCACGTCCTCCAAGCCCATTAAATACATAAAGATTTTCTCTATACGTTAATGCTGGTTTTGCCCCTCGCGTTAAGGCTGGGTAGGTTTTTAACATATACGGCACATCAATGACTTTACCCAATAAAGGAACATAGTCTTTAGACCCTGCACGCATACCACAAAAAACTTTTTTTAACTCCAAATCGGATGTATTTATAAGCCCAGAAGCCCTCTGCTTTAAGCTTGAAGCTTGTGCGTGACTACATGGTATTGCTTTTTTTATCTCTTTCTCGTGTGTTGCTCCTAATTTAATGATACCTTCATGATTTGCACCTACTGACATGGACTGATGCATACTTACCTTCAAATCTAAATGCGTACTAAAATCGCCTCTATTTCCCCATGTCCCTCTAATACCCATATAACGCAAATCTGCCAAATCATGTTCATGTCCTGTGGCTAAGATAATATTTTTTGCCTTATAGTCGCCTACCTTCCAGATGCCATTTTGCTGAGACAAGTGTGTTACTTCATATTTGAGCACCTCTATGTCTTTAAGCAGATACTCACATACACCAAGAGCATCACAACTTCCAGCTTCAGGAAAATAAAAACTATCAAAATCACTATCAATTCCAAGCGAATGTAAGGTCTCTTTTGAATAGACTTTGTAGTTATTTTCATTGTATTTTTCATAAGTAGAAAATGCCATGGCATCCTGTTTATCTTTGGGCACACGCACAACACCTGTTTGATTAAAGTACATGGGACACACATCAAGATAAAAATCTTTTGCATAGGCAAACGCTTCATTCGTAAGCTTTTGTAAGACTGAACCTTTGCCTATTTTAGGAGAGACAAAAGCCCCAGCAGCTCCAGACCCACCAGAGGCTATCCCCCCTTTGTCTAGGACAAGAATGTGTTGATTTTGCTCTTTTAGCATATAAGCCAAACTAGCCCCTGCAATCCCTGCTCCTATAATAATATTGTCATAAATAATATGATTTCCTTGTCAAAATATCTCTTTTTATTAAAGTATATTTTTTCTTTTAAACGATTATACATTTTTAGAACAGCATAGTCAAAAAATTTTAATGATATATAATCAATAGTTTAAAATATCATGTGTAAATTTCACTTTTGGTGATTTGTTTAATATGGTTTGTAGTATGTTATTCATTGTTACAGGATCATTGTCGAATCCACCATGTGAAGTTGCCTTTGTTTTGGTGCTTGAAATACCATCAGAATAATAGATTATAGGTTTTTTATTTGCCATCTTTATGGTTTTTGAAAACTTTTCCATACCTAAAAGTGGCGATTTTTTGATATTTCTTTTTTTTGATTCAAATGCATTTGAGACAAGGTAAAGTAAAGATTTCTTATAGATATTAGCTACATTATCTTCTCTTTCGAGTTTATCTTTTAAATTATAAATATACATCTGGTTAATCTTTAACATGGTTTTGTTTTCTAAAATAGGTAGATAGGTTTTATGATAAAAATCTATCGTTATAGCAGGAGCCAAAAGGGATACACTCTCTATTGTAACATCGCTTTTAGAAAAAGTTTTTAGCATGTGTGCAAAAAGAATTGATCCTGTACTATGACCTACGATATGAATTTTTTTACGTCTATTTTTTGGCGTATTTTTTAAGGCATTTAAAAATATTTGTATCGCTTCTGTTCCAGCACCTAATTTAAAAAAAGCAGCTTTGGCATCTGATTTCATCTCATTCCAAAGCAAGGTGCCCACATGTGAGAGCAGATGTTCTAATACATTATCAGTCCAATCTGTAAATCCTCCTGCAATGGTATTAGATATCTTCCCTTTATTAAGAAGCAGATCTTTTATCTCTTCTGAAATACCTGTATCATACATTATGTGATAAGGATAAATACCATTTTTTTTGAATATATCTTTCATAGCTAAAATACGTCTAGCCGAATTTGAGGGCGTATTTAATCCTCCATGACCATAAAACAAAATATGATCAAATTTTTCACTTTCTGCGAAGTACTTTGCGGTGATTTCTACATCGTTCTTATCACTCCAATATTTTCCTGGATTGGCAAAATCACCATCATCTAGATGTACAAAATGCCCTGAAATATCATCTCTTTTCACCGTAGGTCTTCTCACTTGTTTAGCATTATTTGTTTTTACTAATTTGGAAGAGAGAGCAACTTTCCCAAATATTTGAGGAGAAGGAAGCGCTAGTCTAAATACCCATGCATCCATAATATTGTCTATCCAATCCTCATAAAGCCATAAGGCAATACCATCTTTTCCCCATT
>QNZW01000123.1 GCA_003978375.1 Sulfurovum sp. | reverse complement strand
TCTTCAGGAAAGAGCAACGCCTCCACTACGCAACGGTGTATCACATCGGATAACTGCTTTTTAATTGGGTTCAGTTGGGACTCTATCCCATATATTTTTATTTGTGCCATAGGCATCCTTTTATATTTTCGTAGAAAATTCCTCCATCAATCACACGAAGTGTGCCCTTGTCTCTCCGAACACCCTTGAAAACGGAGTGATTTGAGAGGAGAGACGCTTTTTTTGTTTCGTTTTTTTCTAAAAAAAACGAAAGAGAACAACGCCACAGTATGAGTTAAAGAGGAAATAATAATAAATTAAATGAAATGATGGTTAAGTCATCAGCTAAAAAAGAAATATATAATAGGCTAAAGCCAAGATTTAAGAAGCATAACAGTAGATTGAAATGTAAAAATAGAAAGTTTCATATTTTGCTCCTTAAATGTATAATATGAAAGTCTAACAAATCATAACTTAATACACACTATTACCACAACTCAAACCATTCATCCTCTTTAAAAAAGAGAAAAAAATTATATCTCATCTGATTAATCCTTAGTTTTTACTGCTATAATTCCTAATTGGAAGAGAAAAGGTTTAAGTATAGATGAAAATTTTAGTTACTGGCGGTGCTGGGTATATTGGCTCACACACTGTTATTTTATTGATAGAATCTGGTTATGACGTTGTTATCTTTGATAACTTTTCAAACAGTAGCAAAGAGAGTGTTGCTAGAGTAGAAAACATTGTTCAAAAAAAGATACCTTTAATCAAAGGCGATATACGCAACAAAGAAGACGTGGAGAATATTTTTAAAGCACACAATATAGATGCTGTCATTCACTTCGCTGGACTTAAGGCAGTAGGCGAGTCTGTAGAACAACCATTAAGATATTATGACAACAACATTTATGGGACGCTCGTACTGTGTGAAGTGATGCAAAAATATGGGTGTAAATCTATCGTGTTCTCCTCTTCGGCTACCGTTTATGGTGATCCTCTTAGCACACCTATTACAGAATCTTTTCCATGTTCTGCTACCAATCCTTATGGACGTTCCAAACTCTTTATAGAAGAGATGTTACAAGATTTATATACTTCTGACAAAGCGTGGAAAATTGTTTTATTGCGTTACTTCAATCCTATAGGAGCACATGAATCTGGCACCATAGGAGAAGATCCAAATGGAATACCAAACAACCTCATGCCTTACATTACACAAACTGCTGTAGGTAAACTCAGTTGTTTGGGTGTTTTTGGAGATGACTATGATACCCATGATGGTACAGGTGTTAGAGACTATATTCATGTGGTTGATTTGGCAGAAGGACATATTAAAGCACTAGAAGTGATAGATACATTAGAAGAAGTCTTAACTGTGAATTTAGGCACAGGCATAGGCTACTCTGTACTTGATATGGTCAAAGCATTTGAAGAAGCTTCAGGCAAAGAGGTGCCTTTCTGCATCGCACCAAGACGTGCAGGAGATATAGCAAAATGTTATGCTGACCCAAGTTATGCCAAAGAAGTATTGCAGTGGGAAGCAAAAAAGAATATCGTGCAGATGTGTGAAGACAGCTGGAGGTGGCAACAAAATAATCCAAATGGATACAAGGGATCGTAAATGAAAAATAATATAAAAAAAAGTATTTTTAGAGAATATGATATACGTGGTATTTTCGAGCAAGAGCTCAATGAACAAAGTGTCAAACTTATAGGATACTATTTAGGTCAAAAAATTGCAGGTGATAAGGTGGTTGCTATTGGTTATGATGCACGTTCTCACTCTCCTATTTTAAGAGATTATCTCACTTCAGGACTCAATGCAGCAGGATGTAAAGTATTGGACATGGGCATGGTCGCAACGCCTGTGAACTACTTTAGCAACTATATTGATATAGACGGGTTACAGACTGATGCATCCGTGATGATTACGGGATCACATAATCCTAGTGAGTACAATGGATTCAAAATTACCTTAGATAAAAGTCCTTTTTTTGGTGCAGACATCTATGCCTTGGGTGATGAAATTATCGCCAATGAAAACAAAAAGATTGAAGACAATACACATAAAACATCTATTGATATCAAGACACCTTATATTGATTTTATGGTCAAAGAGTTCTCTGCTCTAAAAGGGCTCAATAAAAAAATAGTTATTGATGCAGGTAATGGTGTAGCCGATACTGTGATTACGCGTATATTTGATGCTTTAGACTTAACATATGAAGGACTCTATCTTGAACCAGATGGTACCTTTCCAAACCATCACCCTGACCCCTCTGAAGAGAAAAATCTTGTAGATGTTAAAGCTGCTTTAGCAAAAAATGGAGATATCGCTTTTGCCTATGATGGAGATGCAGATCGTATAGCAGTATTGACACATAAGCACAACATCAAAGGTGATCAACTGGCATTGCTTTATGCCATGAAAATGGATAAACCTACAGTCATTGGTGAAGTCAAATGTTCGCAGGTAATGTATGATGAGCTAGAGCGTCGAGGTGCCAAAGCCATTATGTATAAGACGGGTCACTCAAACTTAAAAGTCAAAATGAAAGAGACCCATGCTGATTTAGCCTGTGAAGTCTCAGGTCATATATTTTTCAAACATCGGTATTTTGGCTATGATGATGCAATTTATGCCACATTAAGACTGCTAGAGCTTATTCATGATGGTATCGATATTGATGCAGAAATAGATGCATTACCTCCTGTCTTTTCCACAGAAGAGCTCAAAGTAGAAACCACCGAAGAAGAGAAATTTCTTATTATTGATAAAGTAAAAGCGTTACTTAAAAATCCTCCAAAGGATTTTCCAAAGATAAAAAACATTATCGATGTGGATGGTGTGCGTATCAATTTTGATAAGGGTTGGGGATTGGTTAGAGCCAGTAACACAACACCTGTTCTTGTGACACGCTTTGAATCAACAGATGAAGCACTGGCCAAAACCTATGAAAAAGAGGTCAATAAACTTATTGTCTCAGCAAAGGAGTCATTATGAAAAACAAACTCTATTTTCATACCACACTCAATCAAAAAACCACAGAAGCCTATGCAAGCATCCAAAAAGAGAGAGAGACTGTAGGCTATTATGATTTACCTGAACAAGACATTAACCCTATTTTAGAGTATTGTAAGCAGATACCTGCACAGATAGAATCCATTGCAGTCATTGGCATTGGAGGGAGCTCTTTGGGTGCAAAAGCAGTGTATGAATTTTTAAAACCTGTAAAAAATCTTCAAAGAAAATTATATTTTTTCGAAAGTACTGACCCTATTAATATTCAAAATTTACTCTCAAAAATTGATGTAACAAAAACACATTTTTTGGTTATCTCTAAATCGGGAACAACTGTTGAAACATTTGCTATTTATAAATATATTCTTTCAAAGCAAAGTGATTATAGTTACTATACCTTTATTACTGATCCAAACTCTGCTTTAGAAAAATATGCAAAAGAGCTAAAAGCCAATGTTTTACACTTGCCTCAAAATGTAGGTGGAAGATTCTCTGTGCTCTCTACTGTTGGTCTTGTACCACTTGCACTTTGTGGGATTGATATTAAGGCATTGCTTTTGGGTGCACACCATGTCAAACAAAGCTTTTTCGAACAAGGAGAATTGCAAGATATTCTTCTTAAAAAAGCACTTTTTTATAGCCAAAATCATGCACAGTACCCTATCAATTGTCTCTTTGCTTATTCAGAATCACTAAAATATTTTTGTGAATGGTATGTACAGCTTTGGGGGGAGAGCTTAGGAAAAAAACAGATACATTCTGCCTTTCATGTGGGGCTTACGCCTATTGGGCTCATTGGACCAAAAGATCAGCACTCATTTTTACAACTTATTATGGAAGGAACTAGAGATAAATCTGTTACCTTTATTCAAATAGAAGATTTTGAAAACGATGTACAAATTCCTGATACTTCTTTACCTCATTTAGAAGCATTGGATGCTCTCAATTCTCTTCCTTTTTCTAGACTGATCAATATGCAATGTAACTCTGTAATAGAAGCACTAAGAGATGAAGAAGATATTCCTTTAGACAGCATTTTACTACCTAAAATAGATGCTGAAAACATAGGAGGACTCATCTTTTATTACGAGCTTTTAACCTCTTTGGTGGGAGAACTCATAGATGTAAATACCTATGACCAACCAGGTGTAGAAGCAGCAAAAATTATTTTGAAAAAAAAGCTTAGCATCTAACTATAACTATCTTTTAGATATAATCCTTTTTAAAATATTTAAAGGGACTTTTCAATGGTAAAAAAATGTCTTTTTCCTGCTGCGGGTTATGGTACACGGTTTCTACCTGCAACAAAAGCAACACCTAAAGAGATGCTTCCTATTCTCACAAAGCCACTTATTCAATATGGCGTAGAAGAAGCTTTGGGTGCTGGTATTAAAACTATGGCGATTATTACAGGTCGAGGCAAACGTGCAATAGAAGATCATTTCGATATCTCTTATGAATTAGAGCATCAAATCCAAAATACAGGCAAAGAGCCTCTTTTGGCTGAAATACGTGCACTTATCAGTCAATGTACTTTTTCTTATACACGTCAAGTCGAAATGAAAGGTCTAGGACATGCTATCCTAACAGGAGAAACACTCATAGGTCAAGAGCCTTTTGCTGTACTTTTAGCAGATGATTTGTGCACCAACAGTGAAGACAATGTCTTAAGTCAACTCATAAAAATTTATAATACCTATCAATGTTCAGTCGTTGCGATTGAAGAGATTCCTTTTGAAGAGACACATAAATATGGTGTGATTTCTGGAAAAATAATTGACGGAAATGACGATATCTACCGTGTCAGTGACATGGTAGAAAAACCACAGCCAAAAGATGCACCTAGCACCATGGCCATTATTGGTAGGTACATTCTTACGCCTGATATTTTTGATATTTTAAAAGATACAAAACCAGGCAAAGGTGGAGAGATACAAATCACAGATGCTTTAAAAAAACAAGCAAAAAAGGGTAAAGTAATTGCCTATAAATTTAAAGGGAAACGTTTTGATTGTGGTTCTGTTGATGGTTTTGTAGAAGCTACCAATTACTTTTATAAACAAACACACAAGGAGCAAAAATGAAAGGTATCATACTAGCAGGAGGATCAGGGACTAGACTCTATCCTATCACAAAAGGGATTAGCAAACAACTCGCACCCATTTATGATAAGCCCATGATATATTATCCTCTTTCTGTCCTTATGCTCTCTGGTATTACAGAAATACTTATTATCTCTACCCCCGAAGACTTACCTCGTTTCGAACGACTTTTGGGTGATGGTAGTGAGTTGGGTATGTCATTTTCTTATATCGTACAACCTTCTCCAGATGGATTGGCACAAGCTTTTCTTTTAGGAGAGAAGTTTATTGGCAAAGATGATGTTTGTCTGGTTTTGGGTGACAATATCTTTTATGGGCATGGATTGAGCCAACTTTTGGCTACTTCTGTAAAAAATGCCAAAGAAAAAAATAGTGCCACTGTTTTTGGCTATTATGTAAAAGATCCTGAGCGTTATGGGGTTGCTTCATTTAACGATGAAGGAAAAGTAACTTCTTTAGAAGAAAAACCCAGCAACCCAAAAAGTAATTATGCTGTTGTAGGACTCTACTTTTATCCAAATGATGTGATACAAAAAGCCAAAGAAGTAAAACCTTCAGCACGTGGAGAGCTTGAGATTACGACACTCAATCAAGACTACTTAAAAGAAGAACGTCTTAGAGTTGAGTTGATGGGTAGAGGTTTTGCATGGCTAGATACAGGAACACACGAAAGCCTTTTGGAAGCATCAAACTACATTCAAACCATAGAAAATCGTCAAGGACTGAAAGTAGCTTGTATCGAAGAGATTGCTTACGAGATGGGATATATTACTAAAGAAAAACTTTTAGAACTGGCACAACCTTTAAAGAAAAACCAATATGGACAATATCTGATTAGAAGAGCCCAAGAAGGAATAGTAAGAAGATGACATTTACAAGAACAAAAATACCTGATGTAATTATTTGTGAACCAACCGTCCACGGAGATGATAGAGGCTATTTTGCAGAGACTTTTCGTGCAGATAAATTAGAAGATTTTTTAGGCTACAAAATTCATTTTTGTCAAGACAATGAATCTAAAAGTTCTAGAGGTGTACTTAGAGGGCTGCATTATCAATTACCTCCACATGCACAGACAAAACTAGTCAGGGTCATACAAGGACGTGTGCTTGATGTGGCAGTAGATATACGCAAAGGAAGTCCTACCTTTGGTCACCATGTCAGTGTAGAACTCAGCGCAGAAAATAAACGACAGCTTTTAGTCCCTCGTGGATTTGCACATGGATTTGTCGTACTTGAAGATGATACTGTATTTGCCTACAAAGTGGATAACTATTATTCTGTAGAGTGCGACAGAGGCATTGCTTATAATGATGTTGATATCAATATTGATTGGGGTATTGCCAATGATGAGCTAAACCTTTCAGCCAAAGACACCACACAGCCAATGCTTAAAGAGAGCAATGATTTATTTGATTATGGAGTAAACTATTATGTATAATTTTGTAAAATATAAGATTAACGGAGCAACAAAAGATGTCTAACACTAAAAAGAAAAATATACTGGTCACAGGATGTGCAGGATTTATAGGCTCTAATTTCGTGCCTTATTTTTTAGATAAGTATCCCCAATATCATATTGTTAATCTTGATTTACTTACCTATGCTGGAGATTTAGAAAACCTAAAAGAGTGTGAGGACAATCCTCGTTATACCTTTATCAAAGGTGATATTTGTGACCGTGATTTAGTAACGTCTATTTTTAATGAGTATGACATTGAGGGTGTGATTCACTTTGCTGCAGAAAGCCATGTAGACAACTCTATTAAGAACCCTGGTGTCTTTATAGAAACCAATGTCAATGGTACATTTACGCTTTTAGATGTTGCGTATAAAAAATGGATGGAAAAACCATTTACTTACAATAAAGCGTATGAGGGATGTCGTTTTCACCATATCTCTACGGATGAAGTCTATGGCACACTTAATGAAACAGATCTTTTTACAGAAGAAACACCGTATGCACCCAACTCTCCTTACTCTGCTTCAAAAGCATCAAGTGATATGATTGTAAGAAGTTATCAAGAGACTTATGGACTCAATACTGTTATTACCAATTGTTCAAATAACTATGGTCCTAAACAGCATGATGAAAAACTTATTCCTACTATTATTAGAAAGGCCCTTGCAAAAGAACCTATTCCTATTTATGGTGATGGTAAAAATATTCGTGATTGGTTGTATGTACTTGATCACTGTAAAGGGATTGACCTTGTTTACCACACAGGAAAAGAAGCCAATGTCTATAATATTGGTGGACGCAATGAGCGCACAAATCTGCAAATAGTAGACAGTATTTGTACTATTCTTGATAAAAAAGTACCTGCTGATACTTCTTACAAAGAACTCATTACTTTTGTTGAAGACAGAGCTGGACATGACAGACGTTATGCCATCGATGCTACCAAATTAGAAAAAAATCTTGGGTGGAAGGCAGATGAAAACTTCGATACAGGTATTGTCAAGACTATTGAATGGTACTTGGATAAATATGGAGTAAACTAATTGTTTAATTTTTTAAAAGCCATTTATCAAAACCGTGTACTTTTGTGGACATTGACAAAAAATGAATTTAAACAAAGGTATTTTGGCAATTTTTTAGGGGTGGCTTGGGCCTTTATTCTCCCTGCTGTTACCATCGGGATACTTTGGTTTGTTTTTCAGGTTGGCTTTAAATCAAAACCAATCAATGATTTTCCTTTTATTTTATGGTTGGTTACTGGTATGTTTCCTTGGTTTTACTTTTCAGAAGGGCTTTCTAATGGCACCAACAGCATCGTTGCCAATGGATTTTTGGTTAAAAAAGTGGTTTTTCGTGTAAGTTTACTTCCTATTGTTTCTATTGCAACTGCTTTTATTGTGCATCTCTTTTTTATCTTTATTATGTTTGCAATGTTTATTTACTATGGTTATGCTCCCAATCTATACTGGTTACAAATTATCTATTATCTTTTTGCAACCAGCATACTTTTATTAGGCTTGTCTTGGTTTACTTCTTCGATTATGGTATTCTTTAAAGACATGGGTCAAATAGTAGCGATGGTAATACAAGTTGGTTTTTGGTTTACCCCCATCTTTTGGTCTATCTCTCAAGTACCTGAAAAGTACCACTGGGTGATTAAAGCCAATCCTGTCTATTATATTATAAAAGGATACCGTGACAGTATGATGAATCATGAATGGTTTTGGTATGACAAAACATTGACACTATACTTTTGGATTGTAACACTTGCTATTTTTGTTATAGGAGGTCTTACCTTTAAAAAATTAAAACCTCATTTTGCGGACGTACTCTAATGCAAACACCTATAGCTATCAAAGTAAACAATTTAACAAAGCTTTATCATCTTTATAATCATCCTCAAGATAGATTAAAAGAGGCATTGCATCCTTTTAAAAAATCTTATCACCATGACTTTTATGCCATCAATGATATCTCTTTTGAAATTAAAAAAGGAGAGACTGTCGGTATTATTGGTAAAAATGGTGCTGGTAAATCAACGTTACTAAAAATGATTACAGGTGTACTCACACCTACTTCAGGCACTATAGAAACCCATGGAGCTATCTCTTCACTTTTAGAATTAGGTGCAGGATTTAATCCTGAGATGTCTGGCTTAGAAAATATCTATCTTAACGGTAGCCTTATGGGCTTTACAAGAGAAGAGATGGACACGCGTGTCGATGACATTATTGCATTTGCTGATATTGGAGAGTTTATTCATCAACCAGTCAAAATGTATAGTTCTGGAATGTTTGCTAGACTTGCTTTTTCTGTCTCTATCAATGTTGATCCTGATATACTTATAGTTGATGAGGCACTTAGTGTGGGCGATATGGCATTTCAGATGAAATGTTTTAAAAAGTTTCAAGATTTTCAAGAACAAGGGCGTACAATTTTATTTGTCACCCATGCACTAGATACTGTCATACGATATTGTACACGTGGTATTGTTATAGATGCAGGACAAAAAGTTTACGAGGGTACATCTAAAGAAGCCGTAGATGCTTTTAAAAAGATACTCTCTGGTGATTTTTATCTACAAGATAAAGAAGAAAAAAAGAAAAAAGCTGCTGCGATTAAAGAAAATACTCTACTTAAAGATGCATTTAAAAAACATAAAGAGTTAGACAGTTATGGCAACAATAAGGCACAAATCATTGACTATGGTACACTTGACAAAGAGGGAAATCCTGCTGATATTTTGGATTACAATGCACCATTTAGCATTATCATGAAAGTCAAATTTAATGAAGAGATTACCGATCCTATTTTTGCTTTTACGCTCAAAGATGTCAGAGGCTTAGAGATTACAGGCACCAATACACATATGAAACATATCATCACCGGCACCTTTAAAAAAGAAGACACTGTCACCATAACATTTAAACAAAAAGCCAATTTACAACTGGGCAAATATGCCCTCTCTTTGGGATGTGTTAATCTCAACGAAAAAGGGGTAGAGGTTTATAACCGTATTTATGAAGCAATGCTGTTTGAAATTATAGGTGCCGATCAGATGGTCGGTTTTTATGATTTACAAAGCGATATTAGCATTAACTAACAAGAGGATACAATGGCTGCAACATTAAATTTAGACTTTTATAGTGGTGAAGATTATTATAGTGATGGTGATATAGAAAATGAATTATTTGACATTGTCAAAAACAATCAAAATTATGATGAAATCATTGCAAAAGATACAAGATGGCCCATTCTTTATCATCTCTCTCCTATTCGACAAAACATTATTAATTGGTATCCTTTTCAAGAGAATGCTACCTGTTTAGAAATTGGTGGAGGATGTGGTGCAATTACTGGTGCATTATGCCAAAGTCTCAAAGAAGTAAAGGTGGTAGAACTTTCTAAAAGACGTTCACAAATCAACCTAGAACGTCATAAACATTTTGACAATCTTGAAATCATTGTAGGCAATCTAAACGATATCACATTTAATCAAAAATTTGATTATATTACATTAAACGGTGTGCTAGAGTATGCTGGTTCTTTTACCCAAACAAAAGAACCTTATAAAGACTTTTTAAAACAAATCAAACATTATCTTAAACCAGATGGCAAACTTATTATTGCTATTGAAAACCGTTATGGACTTAAATACTTTGCAGGAGCAAAAGAAGACCATACAGCAGAAGTATTTGATGGGATTACAGGATATTTAAATACTGATAAAGTACGTACTTTTGGGAAAAAGGAGCTAGAAACACTGCTCACACAAAGTGGCTACCCCAATCAAACATTTTACTACCCTCATCCGGACTATAAGATGCCTATGGAAATCTATAGTGAAACATGGTTACCCTCTAAAGAGACACTTTTACAAGCTGCACCCAATTTTGACAACACACGCTATGCACTTTTTGATGAATCTGAGGCCTTTAAGGGCTTGATTCAAAATGATCAATATGAATTTTTTGCCAATTCATTTTTAGTTATCTGTGGAGAATAGATGAAAATTTTATACGTTAAAAGCAATAGCGAAAGAGACAAATCCTTTCAATTAAGAACCATTATCTATGAAGAGCATGGTCAGAAATATGTAAAAAAACAAGCTTTATGTAAAGAGGCTATTCCTCACTTAAAAAATATGAAAAAAAATTATGAAGCACTTTTGGCATCTATTTTGGACCCACAGATCAAACTCTCTAAAATCATCAAAGAAGAAGAAGACAGTCTTACCTTTGAATTTATAGAAGGTATAAGCTTCGCACGTAAATTTGAAGATGCATCTAAAGTAAATAAACAAGAGGCTCTTATCAAAGAGTATCTTACACTTTTAAAAACAGGCTTTAAAACCATTCCTTTTGATCATACCAGCA
>QNZW01000041.1 GCA_003978375.1 Sulfurovum sp. | reverse complement strand
CATTGTAGTTCATGGGGTATTCACATTTAAAATTAACAGAACCTTCATCAGAAAATGCTAGGTCAAGTATTTCTGGTCCAATATATTTATAAATTTTTTTCCCCATAGCTATATCTCCTTAAATCAGTATTAGATTTAAAGTATAACAAAACCCTCTTATAGCAATATGTTCTGTCAGCTAAATTGTCAGTAAGTAACGCCCAGTATCTACTGACATTTATATTTTTTTAGATACAATAAACCCTAACAAATCCCTATAATACGGGGATTAAGACTATTTCTTTGCTAGCCAACCAAGGGGTTTGAATCTCTCCTCCCGGTCATACATGCTAGATTCACAATAAAACCCCTAAAACTTTGAGAGACTTTCGGAATTTTCAAAATAATTTTAGTCATCTATCAGTCATCTTGTAAGTATAGTTATTTTATCTCTTTTTAAAATATCTACTTTGACAAAAAAAATAACACTTCCTAACTCAAACTCTCATAAGCGCTATTAATTATCTTAAAAATCGACTTAATAGTAATTTTAGTGTATCTAAAACATAAAAAAATAAAGATAAATATACTCTTGATTTTCTAAATTGTATTTGCTTGTAATTTTATCAAATCTCTATATTTTCCATCATCTGCTTGTTTCAAAGCCTTGATATAATCATCCCTATGTAAATTCTCTTTTGATAATAGATTTTCATTCCATCTAGTAGGCGAAAGCCCATTTTGTTTGAGATAGATATTGGCTAACATTCTGCTCCATCTACCATTGCCATTTAAAAAAGGGTGTATTTGTACTGCTCTATGATGTAAACGTGCGGCTATCTCTACCACATCAAAACTCTTGTTTTGCTCCCAATATTTTACATCATCTACAAGTTTTTTGATCTCTGTACTGACAAGATAAGCTTTAACTCCTATACTAAGTTCTGCTTGTCTCAATTTCCCTGCCCATTCCCACACGTCACCAAACATCTCTTGATGAAGTAGTAAAAGCCATTCAAAGCTAAAAGGTGCTAACTTTTTATCAGGTACTAAAGAGAGATATTTTAATGTAGCCATTGTAATGTTTTTGGCTTCAAAAAAGTATATCTCTTCCATAGTGTAGGGTTTAGATGTATCAAGCTTTAAACCTGAAATATCATCTAATGGTGTTGCATCTGCAATTTTTGTACTGTCTTTCATATTTTTTATTAGCTAGCCCATAAATTTTTTTGATATGCACCAGTTAAAAACTGTTCTTTTGTATCTTCCATAAGTGATTGTAATGCTTCACTCTCTAGCCCTTGCATTTCAAGGGCGGATGTATCTTGTACTAAAGAGACAATATATAGAGCCTTTTCTTTAGCTCTACTTTCTTTGAGTGTCTTTATATCTACTGTCTCATTCCCTGCAAAATCTAGTCCCATAACAGTGGTTATCTTTTCAAGGGTACTAAGTTTTACATCTTCACCAGAAAAAAATCTTGTAACAGTCCTGTTCCCAAGTTGTGAAAGTTTAGAGATATTGTCTAGGGTCAAGCCTATTTTCTCTTTTCTTTGTTTTACTTTTTCTAAAACGTGTAACCTTTCCATAATCCATAACCTTTAAAAATATTACTTTTATTCATTATGCCATAAGTGGCTAAAAAAAGCAAATTTAATTTAAGCTAGTATTATAAGTATGCTTTCATGCTTTTAATCGTAAAATAGTTATGTAGTAAATGAAAAATATTTGATGAATAAAAGGGAAGTTATGCAGAGCAAAATGCGCGTTCAAGAAGTGTTACAATATATTAAGCAAAGCAGTTCAGGACAAGATGAATTTTATCAGGCTAGTGAAGAGGTTTTGAGTTCATTGTTACCACTTTTAGAAGAAAATTCTAAATATTTAGAGCATAATATATTGCAACGCATTGTTGTGCCAGAGAGAAGTATTATATTTCGTGTGAACTGGGTGGATGATAATGGAATTATTCAAACCAACGTAGGCTATAGAGTGCAGTTTAATTCAGCGATTGGTCCTTACAAAGGAGGATTGCGTTTTCATCCAACAGTCAATTTGGGTATTGTAAAATTTTTAGGATTTGAGCAAATTTTTAAAAATGCATTGACAGGACTCCAGATTGGTGGAGCAAAGGGTGGATCTAACTTTGATCCTAAAGGAAAAAGTGACAATGAAATTATGCGATTTTGTCAGGCTTTTATGTCGGAACTTTATAAATATATAGGTAATCAAAAAGATGTTCCAGCAGGTGATATAGGAGTAGGAGCAAGAGAGATAGGTTATCTTTTTGGGCAGTATAAAAAGTTAACAGGTGAATTTGAAGGCGTATTGACAGGCAAAGGAATTAATTGGGGTGGATCTCTTGCAAGGAAAGAAGCAACAGGATATGGATCAGTGTATTTTGCAGAGAATTTTTTAAATGCGTATGACAAAAGCCTTAAAGATAAAAAGTGTACAGTATCTGGCTCTGGAAATGTTGCCATTTACACCATAGAAAAATTGTATGAAATGGGAGCTATACCTATTAGTTGTTCAGATAGTAAAGGTACTATATATCATGAAAAAGGGATAGATTTGCCTAAACTAAAAGTGATTAAAGAGATCCATCATGCTTCATTGGAAGAGTATGCAGACACAGAGTGCCAATGTACCTATATACCAAATAGTAAATACCCTAAGGATGGACATGCTGTTTGGGACATTCCTTGTGATGTTGCTTTTCCTTCTGCCACACAAAATGAATTGACCCTTAGGGATGCCAAGATGTTAGCATCTAATGGCTGTATACTTATCAATGAAGGTGCAAATATGCCTACGACACCAAAAGCATTGGATTTTATAAAACAAAGTGATATGCTTTTTTCTCCAGGTAAAGCAGCCAATGCAGGTGGGGTGGCTACTTCTCAGCTAGAGATGAGTCAAAATGCTAGTATGACGCAATGGAGTTTTGAGGAGGTTGACAATAAACTACGTGTGATTATGCAAAATATTTTTAAAACAGCGTATGATACTTCTGTGAAATTTGATTGTGAAGGAGATCTTGTAAAAGGTGCAAATATTGCAGGATTTAGAAAGGTAGCAGATTCGATGATAGAACAAGGTGCCATTTAAGAAAAAATAGATGAGAGGTGAGAGGGGTAATCTTTTTGGATTTAAGATCCAAAAAGATTACAGAGGTAAGACACGGATATTTGGATCAAGTTTTTCTTTTAAGATATTTTCAATGGCAAAAAGTGTACCCGTGCTTGAACTAGCACAGCCACTACATGCACCTAAATAACGGATATAAATATCAATATTTTCGCCGTTTTCTTTGATATCTAAAATTTCCATATCTCCACCATCCATAATGAGCATTTGACGGATATTTTCATCAACTATTGCATCAACTGCTTTGATACGTTGCACGATAGTCATTTCTGCAAAACTGTTAGTGGTAGTATCATTGCCTAAAGAAGCTTTATTTGCAAGTTTCTCTTTTTCATATTCTTCAAGTAGGTCTACTAAATAAATGTCTTTTTCTTCATGCCCACCAGGACGAATACAGGATTTACAAAAGGCACCGGCTTTTGTATAATCAGCAATTTGCTCTACAGTGGTAAGGTCATTGAGTCGAATTACTTCTTTTAAGGTAGAAAGAGAAACTCTAGCACATTCACATACGATGACTTCCTCTTCAAAGCTTTCCATATCTACACCTTTGTACTGTGCAGCTGCTTTTTTGATAACATCATATGCCATCACAGAACAGTGCATTTTTTGAGGTGGTACGGCTGGTACATCAGGTGTGTCTCGCATAGCAAGTTCTACATCAATATTTGTGATTTTAACAGCTTCATCAACGGTTTTATCTTTACAAAGTTCTGCCATTGTATCAGAACTAGCAATCGCAGTACCACAGCCAAAACTTTTAAATTTAGAGCGTAATATTTTGTCTGTTTTTGGGTCTACTGCCCAATAAAGACGTACAGCATCACCACAACTCTCTGCACCAAAATCAGCAACAATAAGTTTAGCACCCATGGCATCAGCTTCTTCTTGTGTAATTTCCCCCATATTTTGTGGGTTGTTCATTAGGTCGGTTACTTTTTGGCTATATTCATCCCAAATGGTGCCACCTATTAAATTATCAATTCCCATATTTTTTCCTTTCTCTACCTATTTATGTATTTTAATGATGCGCATCAAGTCCAGAAGTGTGTCCCTCTGGTGCATAAGCGTATGAACTAGAAATACCTCTAAGTCTTTCTACCGCCTTTTTAACTATATCAAGTGTATAGTCTAACTCCTCTTGTGTGGTATAACGACTCAGTGAAAAGCGAATGGCAGTATGTGCCAAATCTTCTGCTGCTCCTATGGCTTCCATCACGGAGTTGGCTTCTAAGTCTTCACTTGCACAGGCAGAACCTGTACTTGCGGCGATACCTGCACGGTTTAAATCCCATAACATAGATTCACCTTCTATGCCTCTAAAAGAGATAAGGATAGTATTGGGTGTTCTTTTGTTTCTGGGTGTAACTACAAAAGTATCTTTGATTTTAAGAAGTTCATCTTCAAAGGCATCTCTGAGTTCTCTAACTTCTGTCATCTCAAAATCGAGTGCATCTACTGCTTGTTCGATGGCTTTACCCATACCTACAATGCCAGGCACATTTAAAGTACCTGAACGATATCCACCCATTTGTGCCCCACCATGAAGTAAAGGTATAAGCTCTTTACCTTTTTTTACATAGAGTGCTCCTATGCCTTTGGGTCCATGAAATTTGTGTGCAGAGAATGTGACATAATCCACATTAAAAGATTGGACATCCACAGGTAATTTTCCTATAGCTTGTACTGCATCTGTATGAAAAAGTACACCATACTCTTCGCAGATGTCGCCTATCTCTTCGACAGGAAAGATGGCACCTGTTTCGTTGTTTGCCCACATCACAGAAACAAGAGCTGTTTTATCTGTGATATTATCTCTTACTGATTGCACATCGACAATACCTTCATGATTGATAGGTAAGTAGGTCACTTTGCATCCCATACTCTCTATCCATTTAGCAGTAGCTATCACAGAAGGGTGTTCTACTTCCGAGACCATAATATGGTTCTTTTTGCCAGTGAGAATATATTCAAAGTAGATAGATTTTAATACCCAGTTGTTGCTCTCTGTCGCACAAGAAGTAATAATGACAGAGTCTGTCGTAGGTGCATGAATTCCTGCATAAATTTTTTCCATCCCTTGCTTAATGGCAGGATGTGTTTGAGAAGCAAACAAATGAAGTGAATTTGGATTACCATATTTTTGTACAAAATAAGGCTCCATCGCTTCAAATACATGAGGATCAACAATGGTTGTTGCATTATTGTCTAAATATACTGTCATTTTTTTTCCTTTTGAAAACAAGTCCAAGCGTAATTAAGACCTATTTAGTCCTAATTGTTTTTTGCATAATACGTTATTATTCTTAAGATAACATAAAATACATTTTAAAGAGGAGGATTGTACTCCCATTTAAACAAAAAACGATTGATGTGTATCAAGAGGCACATTGTTTTCAAAAATGAGAAGGTGTAGGTGTATTGATAAGGTTATAAAACTCATTTCGCGTACGTTCATCACTTTTAAACAGACCTCGGAGTGCAGAGCTTACTGTTGTAGAGTTTATTTTCTCAACGCCTCTCATCTCCATACACATATGACGAGCATGAACGACCACAGCAACACCTTTGGGTTTGATTGTCTCCAAAATAGCATCTGCTATCTGTTCAGTCATCTGTTCTTGAATTTGTAGACGTCGAGCAAAAACATTGACAATACGAGGAATTTTACTCAATCCTACGACTTTACCATCAGGAATATAAGCAACATGCACACGACCAATAATAGGAAGCATATGGTGTTCGCACATAGAGTAAAATTCAATGTCTCGTACCAATACCATCTCATCATTACTTGTGGTAAAAAGTGCTTGATTGAGTATCTCTTTTGGGTCTTGATGATATCCTTGGGTTAGAAATTGTAAAGATTTTGCTACACGGTTAGGGGTTTTAAGCAAACCCTCACGCAAGGGGTCTTCACCCAAAAGTTCAAGTATTTTTATTACAGATTGTTCAAGTTCACGTTCATTGTCATTTGTCATAGGTCACCCCTTATTTTGCTAAAAAGAAACCTCTAAAAATAGTGATATGGATAATATCTATTAGTTAGAGACTCTTTATATTGTATCTAAATATAATTTAACAATCTTCTCATCTACTTTAGAAATAGCCAATTTTCTTATTTGTTGTATAGTGAAATAATGTGCTTGTCCTTTGTCTAGTTCATCATAGACATAGACTTTGCAAATAAGCTTAAAGTGAGTGTAAGCATGGGTGACTTCACCAATATACTCCGAAGCACATAATGGGACCTCGGTAGAAGAAAACCCCCATAATCCATGCAAAAATTTCCCACTACGTTGCGTGAGCGAAAGTTTATTGTTATAAACTGAAATCATAATGTATTGTTCGCGTGTAGGAACCTTGCGTTTTTTCTTGGTAGGATAGAGAGTAGGGTCATCTTTTCCTTGACAAACTTCATTTAGAGGACAGTCTTCACATTGTGGATTTTTAGGCGTGCAGAGCGTAGCACCTATATCCATCATGGCTTGGTTATAATCAAAAGGGTTTTTGGTATCTACCAAGTCATAAGCGATTTGCCAAAGCATTTTATCAGTAGGTGTGCTGAGTTTATGTAGGCGACAAAGAATGCGCTTTACATTGGCTTCCATAATGGGTACGGGCTGCTTAAATGCAAATGTTGCCACGGCATGGGCTGTGTTTTTTCCTATACCAGGAAGTGCAATAAGCTCATCTATATTTGAGGGTAACACATCGACGATTTTGGCTGTTTTATGTAAATTTTTAGCTCGATTATAATACCCTAATCCTTCCCACATTTTTAGCACATCATCAAGTGGTGCGTCCCCTAAAGCTTTGAGTGTAGGAAACCTTTTTAAAAAAGGAAAATAGTAGCGTTCAAGTACAGTTTTGACCTGTGTTTGTTGTAGCATTATTTCAGAAAGATAAATATGATAAGGGTCATCAGTAGTTCTCCATGGAAGATCAACGCGTCCATGGCATTTATACCAGTTTTGGATATTTTGATGTGATGTTTTCCATTGGTTTTTCATAGTGAGGATTATAGCCTATGTTTGCCCAAATATTCGTTTCTAATGATATTTTAGATAAAATCACGACATTATAAATACAAAAGGATTGTAGTGAAAGTTACAGTAAATAAAGTAGATGATGCAAATATCATTATGGGCGGAACGCTAGACGCCAAGACAATCGAAAACAACATAGATAAACTTGCAAAACAGGCAGCAAAAGAGGTGAAGGTCGATGGTTTTAGAGCGGGGAAAGTACCTGTTTCTGTTGTCAAACAAATGCATGGAGACAAACTTGCACAAGATGCTGAAGGTGAGGCATTAAGAGAGCTTATTGATGCAGGAACTGCTGAAGCAAAAATTAATGCCACAGATATGATCGGGCAACCAACATTTAAAAAATATGATAAAACAGACAAGGGCATCGATGTAGAAGTTGAAATTTCTTTAAGACCAAACTTTAAAGTAGAGGGATATATGGATGTTGTGCCAACATTCAAAAAACCAAAAGCAGAGGCGAAAGAGGTCAAAGCAAAACTTGAAGAGATGGCAAAAGAACAAGCACCTTTTGAAAAGATTGCCAGAAAAAGAGCAGTGAAAGAGGGTGATATGACTTTGATTGACTTTGAAGGTTTTGTAGATGGTGTTGCTTTTGATGGAGGTAAGGCTGAAAAGTTTAATCTTAAAATTGGTTCTGGACAATTTATTCCTGGATTTGAAGAGCAAATTATCGGGATGAAATATGAAGAAGAAAAAGATGTCATTGTGACTTTCCCAGCAGAGTATCAATCAGCAGACCTTGCAGGGAAAGAAGCAACATTTAAAGTCAAGCTTCATGAAATTCAAGAACAAAAAGAAGCAAACATAGATGATGCTTTGGCACAAAAACTTTTGAATGATGAGAAAGCTACCCTTGCAACCTTAACTGAAAAAGTAGAAGCACAAGTGGCTACAGCAGCTCTTTCTAAGGTGTATAATGAAGAGCTAAAACCTAAACTTATCGAAGCACTGGTTGCTAAGTTTGATTTTGCACTTCCTAATAATATAGTGGAGCAAGAAATTGATGCAAAAGTCAATGCCAAAGCACAACAGATGGATGAAAAAGAGTTGGCAACATACAAAGACAATGAAAAAAAGATTAATGAACTTCGTGATTCTGTAAGAGAAGATGCAGAAGATTCTGTGAAAGCAACATTCATTGTAGATACACTTGCTAAAAAAGAGAATATTGTTGTAGATGATCAAGAGGTGTCTCAAGCTATTTACTATGAGGCGATGATGTCAGGACAAGACCCTCAAGAAGTTATTAAATATTATCAAGACAATAATTTACTTCCTGCTGTGAAGATGGGGATGATAGAAGATAAACTTTTTGGTAAAATGTTAGGACTTGATGCGTAGTTAAAACAGGTAGCAAAAAGGCTACTTGTTAACTATTTTAATGTATATTTGAGTCGATTAAAAATCTATTTAACTATATATTAATAAAGGCAGATAATGAGTTATATTCCATACGTTGTAGAGCAAACAGGTAGAGGTGAGAGATCTTATGATATTTATTCTCGGTTATTAAAGGACCGCATTATTATGCTAAGTGGTGAGGTCAATGATCAGGTCGCTTCTACTATTGTAGCACAGATGCTTTTTTTAGAAGCACAAGATCCCGATAAAGATATCTATTTTTATATTAACTCTCCAGGTGGTGTAGTCACTGCTGGGCTTTCTATGTACGATACGATGAACTATATTAAGCCAGATATTGTTACTATTTGTATGGGTCAAGCGGCTTCCATGGGTGCATTTTTGCTCTCTTCTGGTAGCAAAGGAAAGCGGTATGCACTTCCAAATGCACGTATTATGATTCATCAACCTTCAGGTGGGGCACAAGGACAATCGACAGATATTCAGATACAAGCTGAGGAGATACAACGTCTTAAAAATACTTTGAATGAAATTATGGCAGAAAATTGTGGGAAAACTGCCAAAAAATTAGAAAAAGATACGGAGCGTGATAATTTTATGTCTTCAAAAGAGGCTGTAGAGTATGGACTCATTGATAAAGTACTTACAAAAAGCTTTTCATAGGCCAAAAAATGATTAGAGAGATCATCGTATATCCCGATAAAAGATTAAAACTTGTCTCAAAAGAGGTAACATCTTTTGATGCAACGTTACATACTTTGCTCGATGATATGTACGATACAATGCGTGCTAAAAATGGTGTAGGATTGGCTGCAATTCAAGTAGGAGTAGCTAAGAGATTACTTATTATCAACATACCTTTAGAAGAAGAGGAAGAGGGTGAATATGATCAGCCTAAAGAAAATACCTTAGAGATGATAAACCCTGTTATTCTTGAAAAAAAAGGATGCGAAAAATTTCAAGAAGGTTGTCTTTCTATCCCAGGTGTTTATGAAGAAATAGAACGTGCAAAAGAAATAAAAGTTGAGTATTTTGATAGAAATGGCAAGAAACATATGATTGAAGATGATGATTTTTTAGCCATTGCTATACAGCATGAAGTAGACCATTTAGATGGTAAGGTATTTATAGAAAAACTTTCATTTTTAAAACGCAAAAAATTTGAAAAAGAGTGGGCTAAAAAAATGAAAGAGAACTAAACACTTTCACTCAACCTTATGTTACTTTTTTTGCATGTCACTGCTATATTTACCTGACTCACATTTGACTGAACCACTCTCTTTTTTAGGTGTAACTTTAGGTTTAGTCTTATCAGTTGAACACTTCGTACTCATTCTCCCTGTCTCTGTAACCCGTACACAGGCATAAAGTGCTTTGGTTGTTTTGGCTTTAAGGACACAGTCCCGTCTACTATCGTTTTTATCCATTTGGTCGATGATATTCATTTTTTTCTTCACGAGCAGTGCAGAACCATTTGCCATACTTGCACCACATTTTCCTGCACCACATTTCATACCACCTTCTGTAATGGATTTAGTTTTTTCTTTGTTGTCGCAACCTGAAAGTATAGCGAGAAAAAGTACGCCTATAATCATGATTTGTTTGTTCATTTATTTTCCTTTAGTTCTTTTTTTAATAAGTGTTTTTCATACAATTCAAAGAAAATTGGTATGAGAAGCAAACTTAGTATGGCAGAGGTGACGACTCCACCTATCATAGGTGCAGCAATACGCTGCATGACTTCTGAACCTACACCTGTTGTAAGCATAATAGGTAGAAGTCCTGCCAAGATGGCAAAAACTGTCATAAGCTTTGGGCGTACTCTTTGCACAGCACCTTCGTAGATGGCAACATCTAGGTGCTTAAAGTCAAAATCAGATCCTACACTATTACGCATTTCATCCACGCTCTCTTGGAGATAAACTATCATCACAATAGCAGTTTCTGCAGCAATTCCTAGTAATGCTAGGAAACCAACAATAACGGCAATACTCATATTGAAGTTTAACATCTGAATATATATCAGTCCACCTATTAATGCAAATGGCAAAGTAAAGAAAACGATGAGCGTAGGTACCATATCTTTCAATGCAAAGTAAATAAGTACAAAAATAACAAGCAAGACTGTAGGGATAATCCACTTCATCTTTTTCATCGCTGATTCAAGATACTCAGACTGACCTGCCCATTCAAAGTAATATCCAGAAGGTAGTTTTAGGTCTGCTAACGCTTTCATAGCCTCTTCCTTGTAAGTAACAACTGACATACCTTGTAATGGCGTGATGTAGACAAAGGTCACTGGTGTTGCCATCTCTGATTTGATGACAGAGGCACTCTCTCTGTACTGCACTTTTGCAAATGTAGACAGAGGTACAAACCCTAGAGGGGTTTTTATTTGTATATTACGAATGTCATCTAGATTACGTCGCTCTTCTTCCTCAAAACGAAGTGCGATGGGGTAACGTTCAAGACCTTTGTACATCGTGGTTATCTTCTTTCCACCAATGGCAGCAGAAGTATAATCTTGTAT
>QNZW01000044.1 GCA_003978375.1 Sulfurovum sp. | reverse complement strand
TCTAATGCTTTTTGAGCCCCATAGGAAAACCCTGCTACTGTTGTGTCATTTTCTAAAAGATAGGACGAAAACAATGCTTCCTCTCCCTTAAGAGAAAACCCATTAAAATATATCACGTAGAATCTCTTTGCACTCTTCATGCGAAATATTTTCATGTAATAATAAATAATTAGATATTTCACTCAGTGCCTTTTCTAGGGTTTTGAGTAAAGTTGTCACTTCTAAGACAGACTCTTTTAAAAGAGCCTCTTCTTGTTGGGAGGTAAGTACAAAATCTTCACTCATTGCATAGGTAAAAATCACTTTATGTATGAGCTCTTTGGCCTGTTGTATGTCTTGACGTCCATTGGTAAACTGTTCATTGTAATAAAGTTTGGTAGCAATACTCCCAGAGAGATAAAATTTGATTTTATTCATCAAATTCGAACGAGAAAGAATCTCATGTTCTTGATGAATCATGCGTGTATTGACAATGCCTATTTTGTCAAATTCTATATCTAGCCATGTGGCAATGACTGCTTTTGCACCCTGATAAACGGCTTGTATTTCGCGTTCTTTTTCGGTAAAAGAGAGTATTTTACGTTTGCCTGAGAGTACTTTGTCTTTGACAGACTCAAAGTCAGAAGTCTCTACGATTTCTCGCCCTTCTCTCATAGCAAATATTGCTGCTTCATTGGTCAGGGTATCTAGTGCGGCAGAGTTAAAGCCTACTGTCATACGCGCAATTTTTTCAATGTCTACATTGTGTGGTTTTTTGGTAAGGTAGAGATCTAAAGTTTTGATTCTGTCTTCTAGGTCAGGAAGTGAGATATGTATTCGTCTATCAAAACGCCCTGCCCTAAGCAAGGCTTCGTCTAAGATATCTATCTTATTGGTAGCACCAATGACAATGACGCCTGAATTGTCTTCAAATCCATCCATCTCGGTAAGAAGTTGATTGAGTGTGGCTTCGCGTTCATCATTTCTAAACTCTCCACGGCTTTTTCCTACAGCATCTATCTCATCTATAAAGATAATACTTGGTGCATTCTGTTTGGCTTTTTTAAAAAGTTCTGAGACACGTTTGGCACCCATACCTACATAGATATGAACAAAAGACGCACCACTTTGGTAAAAAAATGGTACACCGGCTTCTCCGGCAACTGCTTTAGAGATGAGTGTCTTTCCTACACCAGGAGGTCCCACAAGCAATACACCTTTAGGCAGACGAATATCTAAGGCTTGATACTTTTGAGGATCTTTTAGGAAATCAATAATTTCTTCAAGTTCTTGTTTGACATCTTTGATACCTGCTACATCTTTAAAAGTCACATGAGAAGTGAGTGCTTTTACAGGTTCATTGATAATATTTTGGGCTGCACCGTTGGTTTGCCGTATGTATTTGAGTTGTTGAAGTCTATTTTGTTTCATGATATATATCATAAACCAAACAATACCTAAGAGTAAAAATAAGGATAAAATGTCATATATATAGCCTTTGTCTTCTACCACTTCAACAAGATATTTCGAGAAAAAAGCCTCTTGGTTAATCGCATCTTTATAGATCTTATAACGAGAATCTGGCGTTTGTATGCGTATATACTCTCCATCTACAATGATTTTAGTTATTTTGTTTTGTGTAAAAAGTGCATTGGCTTGTTTGTGCGTTATAAGTGTGTCTGTATCTCTAAATAATCCAAAAACAAGAATACCCACTAAAAGAATGAGTAACCCAATGATGATTTTGATATTTTTAGTGTTGAGTGTTGGTTTAAAGTTTGGCGTTGTTGCCTTCATGTTTTACCTCCACATGATTTAATAAAACCCAATTAGCACTTAACTCTTGGCTACTTTGGACTTCAACTTTGTTAAAATATTGGTCAAAACCATGATAAATTCCCTTTTTACCAGTTTCAAGTAAAACTTCAAGGTTTTGTCTGTGTTCACGTCTAAAAGCAAAGTTTTTTGCCTTCACTATGTCTGTAAGTTCGTGGTGACGTGCTTTGGCAATATTACCTCGTACTTCTGGCTTCATTATAGCAGAAGCAGTATAATCTCTTTTAGAATAGGAAAACGCGTGTATATGTGTAAGGGGTAATGACTTCACACGTGCTATTGCTTCAGCCCACTCTTTTTCATCTTCTCCTGGATGCCCTACAATAAAGTCTGTACCCAAAGCATACCCTTTTGAAGCGATGGTATGAAAAAGCGTAGCATCAGAGCTATAGTCATTACGTCTGTTCATGAGCTTTAGCATCTTATCTGATGTATGTTGTAATGCAATATGCAATTGTTTTGCCATCCAAGGCTCAGAGAGTAGCTCCATAAACGCATCATCTATCTGTATGGGTTCTAGACTGCCTATGCGTATACGTCTTACCCCACGAATTTGACTTATTTTTTGGAGTAATTTTGCCAAAGAGGTATGCTGGTCTTTCCCATAGCTTCCTACATTGGTACCTGTGAGAATAAATTCACCAAAGCCATTATTTGCAAGTTTTGTAATTTGTGCTAATATAGTAGACTCTTTATGTGAACGTGCAGCACCTCTTACTGAGGGAATAATACAGTATGAACAAGCAAAATCACACCCCTCTTGTATTTTGATAAAAGCCCTGCTTTTTCCTACAAATTCTTCAACAATGGTAGAATCTATATGTGCCAAATCACCTATTTGATAAAAGGGATTTGCTTGTTTAAGTATGGTATTAATATTTTCTTTTTCAGAGTGTCCTATGACACCAAAAACTTTTTTTTCTTCAAAAAGAGATTCCCCTTTGGAGTGTGAACCACATCCAGCAAGTATGACTTTAGCTTGGGGATTTTTACGTTTGATTGAAGCGATATAGTTACGCACAGATGAATCAGCACCATTGGTCACTGTGCATGAATTGACAACAATAAAATCTGAATGAAGTTCATCTGTACTCAGTTCATAATCTTTAAGCTTAGAAATCATCACTTGGGTGTCAAATTGATTGGTGCGACAACCAAAAGTCTTAAAATAGACCCGTTGCATCTAAAATGTCTCCTCACCCATAGGTATATCTTTTGCATTTATTTTTGGTTTGGGTACATTTTTATCTACATAGATAGATTGTGTTGGGTATGCAAGGTGAATATTTTCCTCTTCTTGAATACGTTTAATGATTTCTGCAGATATGGTACTTCTGAGTGTAAGGGTTGCAAAAGAGTTGGTTAAATACCAAGAAGATATTTTCATACCATAAGACTCAATGAAGGTTAAAATACGTGGTTCAACATTGGTATTTTTAATCCCATAACTGCTTCTTAGTTTATTGAGTTGTTTTCTTGTAATGTCTGTATACCCTTTAGAGTACTTACGTGTTACCTCTTTAGCGATAGATGCTGCTTTTTGAAAGTCTGAATCAAAGGTAACCACAAAATCAATCCCATCCCATACAGTTTTAAGTCCTGCATGAGAGTAGTTGGCAATCATATCAGTAAAAATATAATTGTTGGGGATAAAAATAATACGTCCTGCACGTCTGTTTTGCATATAAGCAGTTAAGGTTACATCTTCATGCAGTGTCATACGAAGCATAGAAATATCAACAATATCACCAATATATTCTATACCATCTCTGTTGAATTTTATTCTATCACCTACATGGATAGAACCACCAATCACAATGGTAAACCAACCCATCAAAGACATAAACCAATCTTTCATGGCAATAGCAATACCTGCTGAGGCAAATCCTAAAATGGTGACAAGATAAGAAACATTTTCAATATATGCCAGTAAAAGCGTCAACAAAGACAAAATAATAAAAGTAATATTGAGTGCTTTATTAATGGTATAATATCTGTCATTTCCTGACATATATTTACGTACAAAATATTTGATAATAATAAGCATTAAAATAAAAAAGAGTATCACTCCACCTATAAAGATAATTTTTTCTATCTCTTTTTTGATATCACTTTTTAAATTCAGTTTTATCTCATCTATTTTTTTCGTATAGACATTGTTGCTTGTTTTAAAAATATCAATAACAGGTTCAAATGTTTTAATCTCTTCTTTTGTACTGTCAAACTCTTTCTGATACGACTCATTGCTACTATTATACTCTTTGAGTTTTGAAAGAATTATCTCTTTTTCTTTGAGTTTTGTCATAATAGTATTCAAAGATACATAACGGGCATTGTATTCTTCTTGATCGGAATTGAGTTTTTCTTGATATGACAATGCATTAATAACAGCAAAAGGATTACCTACATTGGGTACCTCTTCGATTTCTGGTGGTTTCAAAAATCTTTCGAAAGGACCATCTGCATACTCTTTTAGCAGTTGCAGTTTTCCTTTAATGATATTTTTTTGCTCTTTTTCATTGTTTAAAGTTTTTTGTTGTTTTTTTGATAATTTCCCCTTTTTTTCTAAATGTGAAATATCACTATTTAGTGTATTTTCTTGTTTTTTAAGCTCTTTATAGGTGTGATAGTTGCTATAAATTTTGGACCAAATGTTGTTTTCTATCAACTCTTTATCTATCATCTCTTTTGCAGATACTAAAGCTTGTATTTGCAATGTATCATCATTGGGCTTGTCTTTTTGACTTATATTGCTTTCATTGGCATCTACAGCAAAAGAGAGTGTGCTTACAAGTACAAACAGCCATAAGAGTTGTTTAACATACATCTTATTTTTCTCCCAAACGGCTTAAAACACTTTTTACAATGTTTTCATCAATATCTGTGACCATTTCATAATCACCCAAACCTTTTGGTAATATAAATGTAATATTTCCTTTGGCAGATTTTTTATCTAAAAAGAAATGATGATAAAAATCATCCACATCTTGTATGTGGTACGTTGTAGGTAATGAAGATTTTACCAAAAGTGCTTTTACTTCATCGGCTTGTGCTTGTGTAAGCATACCCAGCTCTACAGCTAAAGCATTTGCCATGACCATACCAATAGCGACGGCTTCTCCATGTAAATAGGTTTCATAATTGGTTTCATTTTCAACCACATGCCCAAAGGTATGTCCATAGTTGAGTACTGCACGTATACCTGCTTCTTTTTCATCTTGGTTGACTACCCACGCTTTGAGCTCTACAGATTTGCGTATCATCTCTTTGATGGCTTCTGTACTGTTTAGGTCTGCTTGTTGTAAGTAGTTAAAAAAATCTTTATCAAACATCACAGCCATTTTAATCACTTCTGCTATCCCTGCAGCAAATTCACGGGGTGGAAGGGTTTTTAAAAAATTTGGATCTATATAAACAGCCTTTGGTTGATAAAACGCACCTATAAGGTTTTTGCCATAGGCGTTGTTTACGCCTGTTTTCCCCCCTACAGAAGCATCTACTTGACTTAGTAATGTGGTAGGTATTTGAATGAAGTCTATACCTCTTTGGTACAAACTTGCTGTAAAGCCAGTCATGTCTCCTATGACCCCACCACCAAAAGCAATAAGCAAAGATTTTCTATCTAATTGATGTTCAAAACAATCATTGAGTATTTTTTCTACTGTTTGCAATGTTTTGTATGCTTCTCCATCGGGGATAGTAACAACATGTACTTTATGAGCAGACAGTTTGTCTAGAAGCGTATCAAGATGATAGCCAGATACTGTAGGGTTTGTAACAACCACTACGGTTGTATCAAAATGTAATGCTGGTAGCGCACCAATAGTAATATCATAGTGTATATTGCTTGTATTTTCTAAGTTTATAGGGACTATCATCTAGAGAAACCTTGGGTAAAATCATAATTTGAACCCTCGTTAGTTCAATTTTGATATATTTTATCTCAATTGTGGTTAAATGTTGTTTCAAGTCTTTCATAAGGAAGATATAAAGTATTTTTCTTACTCCTCGGTGAGTGCAAAAGGAACAAGTAATTTGGGGTGTTTTTGGGTAGTGAGAATAAAGTCTTGCACGTGTGTAGAGATAAGTTTTATAAAATTATCTGTATTAAGATTTTTTTCAAAAGGGGCCACTTGAAGAATTTCATTCATATTGGAAAGTTCTCTAATAGGATTGGCTACTTTTTGTTCTATCTCAATATCCATATTAAAAATATGTGCAAGGGTTTCATAGTGCTCTATGACCATTTTTTTACTTTCAAAATCTGCTTCAGGATCAAAATCACACAATAGTAGACTCAATCCTAATGACTCAGAGATATCAAATGCCGTTGATGAAATGGACTCCATTTTTTCATCTTCGTTCATTAAGACAACGGATTTACGTATATTATAAAGAAGTTTATCTCCAAATAGATATACCAATTTTCTTAAATCATATAAAATATTTTTCAAACTATCAGATTCAAATGCTTGAATACTGTTCATGACAATCCCTATATCATATTGATTAATATCATACTCTATTACGTTTTTGATTTCTGCTTCATTATAAGAGATAAAGATAGTCACATTGTCCGAGGCATAAAGCTTTAGTTCCTGAATGAGTGCAAAATCATTAGGGTATAAAATACGTACAAAAAGTGATTTGTTTTCAAGTTTTTCTAACAGATACATGGCTTCATTGAGATATATAAATACATTATCTTTGTCATATCTAAGGTCTAAGACTAAGTAGATATTTTTTCCAAAAGGTTCGGGGAAAAGCCCTATACGTTTATTGATTGTCTTGTAGACACCATCAAGTACCAGGGGTTTGCCTATCACCAGCAAAGTATCGTTTGGGCGTACCATCATTGCAGTGGTAGGCAAAATTTGTTTTTCGTTACGATAAATGGCTGCAATTTTCCATTTACGTTGTAAGATAGAACCTACGTGTCTATAGGCATAAGAGCTGCCAAAGGGTACATGTATCTCCATGATTTCCCCACGCCCTAGTCCTACATTTTGGGCAACCAAAGGTACATTTGGTAGATGATCATACAAGTGCGCAGCCATAATCTCATTGCTATGAATGACTGTAAGATTTTCTAGCTTTTTTTCTACCTCCATGTCATCCCATTGGCTTACAAGTACAGTTCTTAATTTGATATCAATGAGTGCAATATTTTTAAGGACATACTTCGCATCTTCTCCATTATCCATCACAATAAAAACATTATGAAAAACAACTTCGCGCATAATGCGTGAAAGTCTAGAAAAACTGGTAGGATCTGCTTTGGTGAGTGTGACATTTTTCCCTATATTTTCAGGAAGGGTTTCATCTTTATAATAAACAATATGATAATGATTTTCTGCAACCCTTTTTTTGCTAACCCACCCTATAAAATGTTTAGCAACACTACCGTTGGCTAAAATAAGTATGTTTTTCATTGGTTCCTTATATCAGGCTTTGGGTATAATTTCCCAATTATTTAAGGACTATTATAACACAATGCAATTTCAGATAGATAAAAATGATGGTAAAGCCAGAGCCTGTACTATTAAAACAGCACATTCTACCATACAGACACCCGTTTTTATGCCTGTGGGCACAGTAGGAGCGGTCAAAGCACTTGATGCCATGGATTTGGCTACGTTGATACAGCCTGAGATTATATTGGGCAACACGTATCATTTGCATATTAGACCTGGAGAAAAGACTATTAAGACACTAGGTGGGTTGCAAGGCTTTACAAAGTATCCCAAAAGTTTTTTAACCGATTCTGGAGGATTTCAGGCTTTTTCACTCTCTAAAAATGTCAAAATAGATGAAAATGGTATTACTTTTAGAAGTCATCTTGATGGTAGTACGCTCTACTTTACCCCTCAAAAAGTGATAGATATCCAGATGGATTTAGGTTCAGATATTATGATGATACTTGATGATTTGGTCGCTTTACCTGCCACACAAGCGCGTATAGAAAAGAGTATAGACCGTACGACACGTTGGGCAGAAGAGAGCATTGCGTACTTTAGGGCACAACAGCAAAAAGGTAGAGGTGCCAATCAGAATATTTTTGCTATTATTCAAGGAGGTACAGACAAAGCCTTTCGTCAAAAATCAGCCAAAGCCTTGTGTGCTATGGATTATGATGGTTTTGCTATCGGAGGATTGAGCGTGGGTGAAGCCAATCAAGATATGTATGATACTGTTGAGTGGACCACACAGTTTATGCCTACAGAGAAACCTCGTTATCTAATGGGTGTAGGAACCCCTGAAGATTTGGTAGAAAATGTCGCTCGTGGGATAGATATGTTTGATTGTGTGATGCCCACACGCAATGCTAGAAACGGTACACTTTTTACCAGTTTTGGCAAAATAAATATCAAAAAATCAGACTACACAACTGACGCCTCTCCCATAGATTCGGCGTGTGAATGTATGGTATGCAAAACCTACTCACGTGCCTATCTTCGACATCTTTTTCGTGCAAGAGAAATTACCTATTTCCGATTAGGTACCATTCATAACCTTTATTATTATCTCAATTTAATGAAAGAGATGAGAGAAGCCATCTTAGAAAATAGATTTGATGCCTTCAAACAAGACTTCTATGCCAAACGTAGGTAGTTAAAATCATCTAAAAGATGTGGTGTGTATTTGGGTGAATACGTTTAGGATTTCCTATTCTCTTTTAAAGATACTTCTTTATGGAACACTATTTGAGTATTAATATATCAATATATCTTGATATATTATTGGCTAAATGCTATAATGAAAAAAACTTTAGGAAATAAAATGAAAAATGTACTCATTCTTTGTACAGGAAATAGTTGTAGAAGTATTATTGCTGAAGCACTTATAAACAGATATCTTGAGGGAATACATGCCTATAGTTCAGGGGTACAACCCAGTGGTAGAGTCAATCCTAATGCAAAAAAAGTTTTAGAGAGTCATGGAGTTTGGAAAGAAGCATACCACTCTAAAACACTTGAGAGTTTAGAGGGTATTGCCTTTGATTTGGTGGTAACTGTTTGCGACCATGCCAAAGAGACCTGCCCTATTTTTGGAGGCAGTACGCCAGTCGTTCATATTGGGTTTGAAGACCCAGATGGTAAGGACTATAAAGCATTTGAAGCTACCTACGATGAGATAAACACCATCTTACTCCCTAGAATACAAGCCATTTTTAGTGGCGATGTAGCAAATCTATCTGATGAAGATAAAATCTGTTATTGCATCGGAGTGACTAAAAAAACAATCAATGATGCCATTGATAAAGGAGCAAATAGTTTAAAAGCGATAAAAGAACAAACCAACGCGTGTACAGGTTCTACCTGCAAAACGTCTAATCCTCAAGCAAAATGTTGTTCAAAAGAGATTAATAAATTAATTCAATTAAAGGAAAAAACCATGCAAAAAAATGTATCTAAAACCAATCAAGGCGTTAAAATTAACTTTACAGGTGTCGTAGAAAAACAACAGATTGTAAAAATGGTAGAAAATTGTGCTACAGGTGCGTGTGAGTGTATGAGTGAGGAGACCAAAAAGAAGATTAACAATATGCAAGTCGAAGGACAAGATGGCAATGTAGAGCTTAAACTCGATGGAGAAGTGACTAAAGAAGAGATAGAAAAGGCATTAGCCAATTCTAAAGTACTTAATAAATAATCTTTGATCAAGTTTTAGCAAAAGTTGAAAGGGGCACTCTTTTATAGAGTATGCCGTCTTTCTTATAACTTTTATTATTTTTTTGCTTTTTTAGCATCTTCTTTTAAATCATCTTCTGCTTTTTTGGCGTCTTTTTTTATCTCTTCTTTCATTTCTTCAGCTGTATTTTTGATATTTTCTTTTACGTCGTTTACTTTTCCTTCTACTTCATTTTGTGTATCTTGAATTCTTTGTGCAAATATGATACTTACGATCCCCTGCACTACTAATTCGACAGATATAAACAATCCTATAATCCATGATGAATTAGATGGCCATTGCATATAAATCATAATACCAAGAGCGACGCTTAGCAGTCCACTTACGACTATCCATGCCCATTGTCCTGTCTCTGGTTTGACTTTAAATCCAATGACAATACGCACAATACCTATCGCTATAAATAGTGCAGCCATGATAAACGTAAAACTCACAGCACTCACTTCTGGATAGGTAATCATAATACCCCCAGATACAAGATAAAGTAAGGAGATTAGTATATACATAGCTTTGGTTTTGTTGTTGGGAGACGAAAAGCCCTCTATGAAGAAAAAAGCACCCGCAATGATAACCAACACACCAAAAAAGACCATACTAGCCGTAGTCAATACCGTCGCCATAAATGTACCAATAAGACCAAGAATAATGGAGAATATACCAAATCCTAAAAGTCTTTTTCTATTTTTTGTAACTGCTCCAGAAATAGTCTGAGCAATATTCATTTTTGTTTTCATGATAATTTACCTTAATTTATTTTTGATAGCCATAATATATCTTAATTCATGTATCAATGTATATCCACTTTACGACATTTCAATATCATAATGTCTAGCTCAAAAAAGCTATATTACCCCTCTATCTCAACCGTACAGGCAAATAATACACCACCCTAAAACACTCATCCTCTTCTAAAAAATGGTTCTTCTCAAAGCGTGTGTATGAGGGGCTAGTGGTGGTCTCGTAGCCACTACTAGGCAACCACTCATGATATGCCCACTGTATGAGTTTGAGTATGTCACCGTATTTTCCCTCTACTTCAAAGGTCGCATAAAGTCCTGCTGGTATACTAAACGAGGGCAAAGAGGTATTGACAAGGTCTGCCTCTTCTTGCACCTCTACTCCTGCCACATAAAAGCACTGCTCCAAAGGCGTGACGATGGGGTTATCATGGTAGATACCAAAGGATTGATAGCGTTCAATATTATTTGTATAAATCCATGCTTGTAGCTTCTGCCACACCTGCTTGACTTTGGGGCTGTAGCCTCTGTGTCGTATGTAGTAAAGCTGAGTAGCTTTAGTCTTGACTATCTTCGCTTCCAAATGCTCGAACGACACTGTGGACGTTGAAGCCGTAGGAGAACTCTGCAAGATGCCATCTGAGTAGCTTCTGTACCCTCCTTTTCTCCATGCATTGGGTGTGACCACAAAACGCTCTTTAAACGCACGTATAAACGAAGTCTGAGAGCTATACCCACACATACTAGCCACCTCGGTGATGGTGGAGCCTTGGTTGGTTATGAGGAGATTGGAGGCTTTTTGTAGTCTAATGGACTTAATGGTCTCATAGATGTTCATCCCCATC
>QNZW01000150.1 GCA_003978375.1 Sulfurovum sp. | reverse complement strand
TTAGCATTTCTATTCGTTTAAGTACAGCATCAATATCTGCAAATAAAAGCTCTTGCTCTATTATCTCTACATCACGAATTGGATCTATGCTACCCTCAGTATGCACGATATTGGGATCTTCAAAACAACGAACAATATGTAAAATCACTTCTGTTTCTCGAATATTTCCTAAAAATTTATTACCAAGTCCTTCTCCCTTACTTGCTCCTGCGACAAGTCCAGCAATATCTACAAAATCAAGTGTAGAGTATTGTATTTTTTCTGGATTCACAATTTTAGCCAGTGCATCGAGTCTTTTGTCAGGTACAGGCACCACTGCTTTATTGGGTTCAATGGTACAAAATGGATAGTTTGCACTCTCTGCATTTTGTGCTTTTGTCAGTGCGTTAAAAGTTGTGGATTTCCCTACATTTGGTAACCCTACAAGTCCGATGCCTAATCCCATGATATGTCCTTTGTTTTATCTATATAATTGTCGTGATTTTAACAAAATATTGGTGAAAGGGTGATTATATGTTTTAAAATAATGTGCTTCTTGGCACTTCTACTCTGGCAATAAGGTCTTTATAGTGTTCAACATTTTGAAAGGCTTTTTCATAACGCCAACGCAATACAAATTCAATAATTTCATTTTTGAGTATATCTTGTAAGGTTTCTGCTTTCCCAAAATAACCCAAAGAGATATTTTTAGCCTTTTTCTTACCATTTTTATCTGGTTCATACGTAATGGCAATAATCTGAATGTATTTCCCTTCACGCACTTCACCAAAATCTTCTTCTTTAAGTCCAATACCTGAAAGATTCATTGCTTTATAATTAAAAATCGTATTAAAGTCTGGAGATTTTTCAAAAATTTTAAGTTGTTGATAGAGTGTTTTTACCCGTTCAATATTCTCTTCTCTTACCCTATTGTTATCATTGTCAATGCTTGTTTTTTTCTTCTCTTTTGGCAAAGTAGTAGGTTTTATTATTTTCTCTTTGGGTGCAACATTACTCTTAGACAATTTCTCTTTTTGCTCTAACTTCTCCTCTAAACGACTTGTTAGTGCTTTAAGCTTATCTAAACTGCTTGACATATCTACTTTCCTATAATAACGGTAATAATGACAGGAGTCACAAAATCTCTTTTAGATTATATTTTATAATATTCTATCTGATATTTATTAATAAGTAGATTAGTTATACTTTATAATATCAATTTATCTTTTTTTTCTTGTATGTACGTTTCCTCTCCTTAACCATTCTTTAGATAAAATCTGTTCCGAATATAATATAAAACAAGGGCATGACATAAATGGATTATTTAGAAATAGTTGGCGGTCAAAAATTAAGTGGACATATCACCATAAGTGGTGCAAAAAATGCAGCACTTCCTATTATTGCAGCAACAATCTTAAGTGACAAAGAAGTCACTTTAACCAACCTACCAAATGTTGTAGATATTCGTACCCTACTTAAATTGCTTTCTATGTTAGGAAGCTCTGTAGAGCACGACAATACTGTAGCCCATATTAACAATGGATGTATGCGTTCTACCAAAGCTGTTTATGAAATTGTCTCTGAAATGAGAGCTTCTATTTTGGTTTTAGGACCACTACTTGCACGATTTGGTGAATGTGAAGTCTCTTTGCCTGGAGGGTGTGCTATTGGTCAACGTCCTATTGACCTTCATCTTAAGGCTTTAGAGTCTATGGGTGCACAAATTGAAATAAAAGGTGGTTATGTACATGCCATCGCACCCAAAGGTCTGCAAGGTGCTAAAATAATTTTTGATAAAATCACCGTAGGTGGTACAGAAAATACTGTGATGGCAGCCGCACTTGCTCATGGTGTCACCACTATCCTTAATGCAGCCAAAGAACCAGAAGTCGTGCAACTTTGTGAAATGATACGTGATGCAGGGGTAAAAATAGAAGGTATTGGTACCAATGAATTGACCATAGAAGGTACTGGTGGAAAACCTTTAGATTTTCAAACTGTTGCTATAATCCCTGATCGTATTGAAGCAGGAACCTATCTGTGTGCAGGGGCAATTACCAATTCAAGTATTACCTTAAATAACGTAAATCATGGACATATTAGAGCTTCTATAGACAAATTAGAATCCATGGGCTGTCGTTTTGATTTGGAAGACAATAGTATTACTATACATCCAACAGAACACTTAAAGCCAGTTGATTTAATTACAATTGAATACCCAGGCTTTCCTACCGATATGCAAGCCCAATTTATGGCTGTAGCCGTATTGGCACAAGGAGAAAGTCTTATTGAGGAGCGTCTTTTTGAAAATCGTTTTATGCATGTGAGTGAACTCAATCGTTTGGGTGCTAATATATGGTTAAAAGGCAGTACAGCAGCAGTCAAAGGTGTAAAAGAACTGTATGGTGCAGATGTCATGGCCACAGATCTTAGAGCCTCTTCTGCCCTTGTTTTGGCTGCACTTGTTGCCCAAGGAACAACAAAAGTACGACGTATTTACCACTTAGATCGTGGCTATGATGATTTAGAAGGAAAACTCTCTGCACTGGGTGCAAATATTTCTAGAAAAAAAGAGGCATAATCCCAAACTATACGCCTTACTTCACCTTCAGCACTTCTATCTCTGCAGGAAATCCTGGGCCTTTAGCCTCTTTTAGAAGTGTGGCTTCTAGGGTGACTGTTTGGTTTTGTCGTTGAAGCAAATTAAACTGCTCTTTGTTTTTAATCTTATAACTTTTTTGACTTTTCTTATCATAAATCGACAAATAGGTATGTGTCGAAGACCCTTTCATCGCCAACCGTCCCTGTAGTTGTATAGAGTGGCTTTGTGTACATCCTAAACACCCAACTATTGTACAGATTGTCATTATTTTTTTTATCATTGTTTTTTCCTATTTTGCTATAAGTGTGGCTTCTGTTTGACCATTTAATTCTAAGTCCAAATCAATCGTTCCTGTCAGCTTACTTCCCACTTTATAATAATAGTTTCCTTGATTTTCAACAGTTCCGCTAGAACCAAATGTTCTTGGCTGAGGCGAATAATTAAAAAAGTCAATAGAACCCAATTGATACACAGAATTGCGATATTGATTTGGCATGTATCCACCTGTGTTATAGTGTGGCAAACTTTCATCTAAATGATCATTATCTGAAAGTAACACAGCAACACCCCACTCTTTTAGTAGTGTGTTAAATGTCTTATCTGCACCCTTTGCTGTTTGACGTATCGCAGAGACCACAGCATCTTCATCAACATGGGCATTATACATAATGTCATGAAGTATTTTTGCACCACCATAATTACGGGTAAGAAAAGTCCCAAAAGCATTCACCACAGAATAATTGACTACTTCTGAGTTCCATGTTGTCAATGAGGACCTGTTGTTGTAGTTAAATAGAGGGTATCTTCCTTTGGTATTGCCTTTTTCTCCTGCACTTCCTATAGTATAGGGCACACCTCTAGGACCACTATGCTTTATTTTAGATGCCACAAGATCTTCTGTCGTTTCTGATAACATTTCATTGATCCATACATCTGTTTGCTCGCCATGGGCAAGAAGCAATGTTTTTTGATAAAAATGAATCATATGTTGAAATTCATGTGCAAGCGTAGACACTGTCTCTTTTGCCCAAAAACCATTGATACTCCAACTTCCCTTACTATTGGCAAAAAACACAGCATCAAGATAAAACATAATTTTTTCATTAGAACCTGATATTTCTGATTTTTTAAAATTATCTTTTGAATAAAAGTACCCTATTGCACCATGCGTTGTACTATTATCATTCCCTATATCTGTCAGCAATATACTTATCTCATTATTTGGAGAGATTAAACGTGTATACGAGTGGCTCCCCCATTCTTGCCCATACACATTTGTCACCCAATCATACACATCATTGTCTTTACCTTTTTTCAAAAAGGCATCGGCTAAAGCATCTACCATCGTTTGCGTGACACATCTTACTTTATGACACCCTTTACCAAAGCTATCATCCGAAACCCACACATTTAATGTTTTAACTCCAAAGTCAGTAGACACCAAAACACTCTTTTTTAATGTAGCAATTGTTTTGGTAGCATCATTAGTATCTAAAAAAAATGTCTGTTTATCATTTATGTGCACTTTATTGTTTTTGTCAGTATGAATTTTTTTATACTTTGGTGCACTACTACTATGACTTTTTTCTTTTAAGTAGTAAGAGATATTTTTTCTAAAATACTCTACATTTGCAGGTGCATGTATTCTATTTTGTTCTCTCATAGCTACATTTTCTTGTTTGTATAGCTTTTCTACTTTTTTATTACTTGTAGCAATCTTCACAGAACCATCTGTATGGGCATAATTGCTTAAAAGCACGTACAAATCTTTAGGGCTATCTCCTAAGGTAACTTTTGCATGTATTTTTTGTGCCATACCTAAACTTTCTATCTGTATCGTATCTGAAATGTCTATCGTATGATTTGAGGTTGTAAGTGATTTTCCTTTATTCCCACCACAAGAAATAAGTAAGAGTGCTAAAGGAAAAAATAGTGTATATTTAAAACGATTCATAGTGACCCTAATAGTATTAAATTTAAAAATTATTTTAACGATTATAGCATAAAGGATTGTATTTAAAAGGATACCTCTAAATTGACAGGAGTCATCTACCCTGCTATAATCCCACAAATGATGCAATGAGCATACCCAAGGAATACAATGAAGATAATTAGTGCAAATTATATTTACACCCCAAATGGTTTTGTTAGCAATAAGGCTGTAGCATTTACCGATACAATAAAAGAGATAGATACCTTTGAAGTTTTAAAAAACAAATATCCTGATGCACATATCATCAAAACAGCAGCAAATTCTGTACTTTTTCCTGGATTTATAAATACCCATGTCCACTTAGAATTTTCTGCCAATAAAACATCACTAAAATATGGCTCATTCATGCCTTGGCTAGACTCAGTCATAGAACATCGCGAAGATATTGTAAGTGAGAGTAACAATGCTGTGATGTTGGATCAATGTCATGCAATGCTACGTTCTGGTATTAGCACATTTGGCGCTATTTCTAGCTTTGGGAATGAACTTGAAGTGTGCGAAAAAGTATCACAAAGAGTGGTTTTTTTCAATGAGCTTATTGGCTCTAATGCACAGTATGCAGATATGCTTTATGGTGATTTTATGGAACGTGTTAATGCATCAATGTCTTGCGAAGCATCTTCTTTGATTACACCTGCTATAGCTATACATGCTGCATACTCTGTGCATCCCATTATTTTACAAAAGGCTATCAATATAGCCAAGACACATACCCTTCCACTCTCTACACATTTTTTAGAATCACAAGCAGAAAGAGAATGGCTAGAAAATGCAGAAGGAGCCTTCAAGGGCTTTTTTAAAAAATATTTTAATACCCAAACACCTGTCACAAATATAAAAGAATTTATGTATGCTTTTGATACTTACCCTACCCATTTTACACACTGCGTTCAGGCCACAAAAGAAGAACTAAGCTATTTGTCACAAAAAGGACATTCTATTGCTCATTGTCCACGAAGTAATCGTTATTTGGGTGTAGGCAGACTCCCTCTTGAGACAGTCAAGGAATTAGACATTCCTTATAGTGTTGCCACAGATGGTCTTAGCTCCAATGATTCACTCAATATGTTTGATGAACTTCGTGCTGCTTTAATGCTACATCATCAAGCACCTATTGACTTGCTTGCTAACAGTCTCATACGAAGTATTACTTCAGATGCTGCAGATATACTGGGACTAAACTGTGGTCGTATAGCCGTAGGAAAATTAGCAGATTTTGCTGTGGTTACTTTGTCTGAAACTCCCAAAAGAGAAGAAGAAATAGCCCTTTGGACAATACTACATACAAAAGAGGTATCAGAAGTTTATATCAATGGAGAAAAAGTCATTTAATACCAAATTTACGAATGCAACGTGACTATCTTTTTATCTACACCATGAATTAAGCTCACATCTTTTCCTTTATAGTCTATATTAAGAAGCAAATATCGTATGGCATTAAGACGGGCTCTTTTTTTATCATTGGCATCGAGCTCACACCAAGGTGCTTTTTTGGTTGCAGAAAGTGTAAACATTTTATCTCTTAATTGTGCATACTGCGTATATTTATCTACAGACAAATAATCAAGTTTACTTAATTTCCAACGTTTTAAAGGACTTTTTTCTCTGTCTTTTATACGATTGATTTGTGTCTCTTGTGTAATATTCAAATAAAATTTAAAAAGCAATATACCATCATCTACAAGCATCTCCTCAAAAGGATTTATTTGTTTATAAAAAAGATCATGTTGTGCTTGTGTACAAAAACCAAAAACCTGCTCTATCCCTGCTCTGTTGTACCATGAACGATCAAAAAAAATAATTTTTCCTGCATTGGGTAGCTGCTTGACATACCGTTGAAAATACCACTGTCCCAACTCTTTGTTATTTGGTTTAGGTAAGGCAACTGCACGTATTTCTCTTGGGTTTAAATAAGAAGTAATTTCTTTAATCGTAGAACTTTTCCCCGCAGTGTCCATCCCCTCAAATATAATAAGTAAACGTTTTTTTTCATCTATAATCCACTGTTGAAGCTTGACTAGTTCATATTGTAGTTTTAACGTGATTTCTTCATAAAAATCATTTTTTATTTTTCCTGATTTTTTAAATACTTTAGAGTGCTTTTGCTTATATTCTGCTAATGCTTCTGTATATACTATTTTTTGTTTGCCCATTTTTTACCTTTTATCTCAACGATATCTGTGATGAATCCCAAACGATGCACTATACATGTCAAAATTTGGGTTAAATATTTCTTTTTTTACTCAGCAGTGCATACATCTGCTTTTTCTCTTCTAGTTCATGAGCTCTTACCACTTCTCTACTCGAAACATAGCCCAAAATCTCTCCATTATCTGCAATACTTGCTTGTACATAGACCAATGCCCAATAAAAACTACCATCTTTGCATAAATTTTTGATATATCCATGCCATGTCTCTTTTTGTGTAATACTTTCCCACATAGATTGAAATACAGTATCAGGCATATCAGGATGTCTTACAATACTATGTGGCATACCAATCAACTCTTCTTTACTAAAACCATTTTGAGCTCTAAAACTAGGACTTGCATAGGTAATGATACCATAGATATCCGTTTGGGTAATCATGCCACTTTTATCATAATGTACTTCAATAGAGGTAGGTTTTGCTTGTGTATATTGTTGTTTTGTTCGTGTATTGATATAGATTCTGCGTACATTACTCATAAAGACTGTTACCTAATTTTTATAGCGATTAAAAAAGTATTTTTTGTCAAAGCTTATGAGCGATTATATCATAAATTTATTGTATAATCTCAAAAATCGTAAAGGGTTTACCATGTGTGACTTTAACAAACTTAGTACAGAAGAGAAAAAAATATACCATGAAACATTACTCCAATGTGCTAACAATTTTGGTGGTGTAAACTTTTTTCTTCAGCTTCTTGAAGCATTACGTGAGAGTAAACAGCATCCATTGATAGCATCCAACACAACATTTGATATGCCATTGGGCTATATCACTTGGAATAAAGTGATCTTTAACGACAAACTTCAACTACTCATTAAAGCACGAAAAAATGAAAATATTCAGGACAATTTTCTTCCTCCTAAAGAAGAGAAAAATTATAAAAAAATACTCAACGTTGTACGTACCATAAAACCTATTGTATTTCATGTTAAACCTGCCAATAAGGAAGAAGGATTTGGTTTCTTTTTTCAAGCTTTTGATGTTATAGATGCACATAAAACAAAACTCAATCCTATCTTTGATGCACTTTTCTTTTGCTCTATAGATAGTGTAAAAAAAATACTAAACTATACAACAAAGGTATAATATGCAAGGCACTAAAAGAGCAGATATTCACTATGGTATGCATGTAGGTATTGTGCTAAAAGAAGATCAAAGTACAGGATATATTAGCTATGGTAAAGTACAAAAAATTTTAACCAACGCAGCGACACATCCTCACGGTATAAAAGTACGATTGAATACAGGAGAAGTAGGACGCGTCAAAGAGTTTGTACGCTAATGACACTTTTTATAGATGGTGATGCCCTCCCTAACCTTCTTAAACCTATTCTGGTACGATCTATTGAACGACTTTGTATTCCCACTAAAGTCATTGCCAATAAAAAAATACAACTAGGTCCTTCTAAACATATTGCTTATATTATCGTTAAACAAGGTGCCGATGAAGCAGACCATCATATCGTAGCACTTTGTCAAAAAGATGATCTTGTTATTACTGCTGATATCCCTTTGGCTGACCGTATCATCAGCAAACAAGCCCATGCTATTGATCATAGAGGAGAACTGTATAGTGTGGATAATATTAAACAGTATCTAGCAATGAGAAATCTTATGGAAAGCATACGAGAAAGTGGAGAAATGACAGGAGGACCTAAAGCCTTTGGTTCTAAAGATGCCCATGCATTTGCAAATCAATTCAATGCCTTTTTAGCAAAACACTATCAAAATTAGAATGTTTCTCCTCTAAGAACATCCAACACATTGGTAGCATAAGAACCTTTTGGTAATACAAAAGAGAGTTCATAATGTGCTTTTTCTTCCACATACTTTTTTTCTATCTCTGTTACTTGTATCCAAGCATAGCGTCTTGCACCATTGAGAGGAATCTCTTCAAGAAAAGGTGTTTCTAATACCCCTGCAACACCTTGGGAAGGTTTTGTTTTCTTTCCTGGCAATAGCCCTGCTGGTGCGATGTCTTTTGTGGCAAAACGTCTGGCTTCTTCTTCTAAATTTTCTACATTAAACAACCTACCATAAGGGTAATGCATCATCACGTCACCCTCAACAAGTTTAAAAAAATGAGACTGAGACTTTGTACCTTTTAGTGCATCTGCTTCAAGACCTAATACCTGTGCTGCTTCTTCTTCTGAAAATGTTTCAAGTAAAAGATTTAGCTCCATTCGTTTAGAGAGCCAACGATTAAAAAGATAAGATTGATACGCACCCATTAAAAACTCTTTGGTTTTACGATCACGCATTTTTAATGTACCATCAATAAGCTTTTTGCCCTCTTGCCAATTATCTCCTTGTATACCAAAACGTTGTTTACCAAAATAGTTTGGAACACCATTACTTTGAATCCATTGAAGCATAGAATCTAGCTTATCTTTTTGTACGCCTAATACTTTTTTGAGACGAATTCTAAAACGATTTCCTTTGAGGTGTCCTACACGAATTTTATTGTTATGTCTTGTTGTGGATAAAATTTTAATCTTCTCATGGTTAAAAGCTTGAAGTTTTTCTTCATGTGTTGCCATAATAGAAATGTATTGTATGGTCATGGCATGTTTGTCTTTGAGTCCTGCATATCCCATATCTCGTCTACGAATACCTAAATGATTGGAGAGTACATCAAGCATTTCCCATGTAGTCAACTCCTTTTTACGCACTTGCAATACAAGATGCTCACCCTCTCCCGTAAAGGCATAAAGAGGTATCTCTTCTACCGTAAAATCACGAGCAGAGGGGTTAAAGACAAATTCATTTTTGACGTTTAGTGGGTAAATAAGTTTCATAAGAACCTTTTGGTATTTTAATACTGTATTTTAGCTAAAAGAGGTTCAATTACTTCCAATAAGTATCCAATCTAATATTCCATCCTTTTCTCCAACGTGCTTCTCCACGGGCTGGTGGTGAATTTTTGATCCGTCTGCTTAGCATGGCTTTTGCACTGTTGCTAAACGCTTTATATTTATTGGGGTTTTGTATATTCAGATGCTCTAACACTTGCAATAAACCCCACCCTTGATGATGGTAGCGTTCACTCTTTAATGTACCCTCTCCTTTGAAATTTGTATAATCTATAAGTATGTAAAGTCCCTTTTCATCTAGTGTGCCATCTGCATGATAAAGCATATGATTAAAACGTTTTTTAATCTTATCTTTGTCTTGAACATTGTCCAAAGTATGAAGCATTTGAGGTAAAGCCTGACTGGTTCTTGCTGCCATAAATTTTGCCTGATAAGGCATTGTCCTTTTCAAAAAATGAAACAATTCCATATAGTGTGAATTCCTTGATTTTTTGGCTTTAAAAAATGCTTTTTTACTGTGCCAAGGAAAATCTGTATTTGGTGTAAGCCATTTTGGCATTGCTACACCCTCTTTTTGCATAAATCGTACCACCATAGGAAAAACTTCTCTAAAACGTTCATTATGATTTTTGGGAAACCAAATAAAATGTCCTATACCTAAACTCGCAAAATCTTCTCCCTCATTCCACCATATAAGATATTTGTCTTTTCCTGCACCCTCATTTTGCCATACTTTTTTTGCTATATAGTTAGCTTGTGACTGCGTTAATTTTATAGTTTGAGAAGATAAAAACATCGAGACAAAGAAAAAAGAAAGAAAAAGTTTCATACATACTCCATTGCTTAAATAATATATATTATAATACCTAAAATAATCACTAAGGAAACTTTTAATGCATAAACATCTCTTACTCTTTTCTTTTTTTACTATTTTACTAACCCAAATATCATTTGCTATGCCTCAAATAAATGGAAACTGGCATATACGCGTTATTGATGGTATGGATGTTCGCAAAGCAAGAGCTATTTTAGACTTTGATATGAATAAGAGTAAACTGACTGGATTTGATGGATGTAACCGTATAAGTGCAACCCTTGTCAATTTTACAAAACAAGCTATCTATACGCCCAACTTGTTAAGTACCCATATGGCTTGTAGAACTGCTGTACATACTTGGACACGCAAACGCTTACATGAAACCCTTAAAGAATCTTTTTATATCAAAAAAGAGACAAAATATGGCATAGAGGGTATTACCATCAAAAGCGTTCATCATGAACTATTTCTAAAAAAGATGGCTAGAAATGTTAAACAAAACTAGGTGCATCATTGGCAAAAAGTATCAAATCTCCTACATTTGTTTGCTCTACTAACATCGTTTCCATCTCCGATTTCGAAGCAAGTTTTACTAGTTTTTGTGCATCAATATACTCTTTAAAAATAGCATAATTTAAATCACCCGTAACCACCACTACATCAAAAACTTCATTGGCACGCTTGGCTACTTTTATATTGAGTGCCTCATCCACTTCTACAAGTCCTGGAGTGATAACAACTTTTCTTCCATCATACGTAGAAGCCAAATCAAAAGAAGCCATCATTCCATCAATATTGCCATTAAAAGAATCATCCAGTATCACTTTGCCCCCTGCATCAATACGTTGTAGTCTATGGTCTACAGCTTTTAGGCTAGAGAGTCCTTGTTGAATTTCTGTATCTGTTAAACCCAATGCTTTGGCTACAAGGACAGCTGCT
>QNZW01000006.1 GCA_003978375.1 Sulfurovum sp. | reverse complement strand
TTTCTATTTCTTGTATTATGCATAAGATTGTGTCACAAGAAGATTAACGAATGGTTAATTGAATAAACTTTTAGAAATTCATGTTAAAATTATCAAGGAATTTGCATAGTATGTGAATTTACATTTAAATTTTAAGGGGAAAGAATGTTTAACATAAAGAAGAATGCTACATTGTTGATTGGAGCTTTAATCTTGGGCGGCTGTAGTGCTAATGATATGGATATTAGTGCAGGTATGGATTTGCTAAAAGCAGGTACTGTGACCAATAAAGAGATGAAAAGTATGGCACATTTAGCAGCAAAAGAGTCTGATCACCAAAATAGAGTAGCTTCTAGAGGGAATCGTTATTCAAGACGTTTGCGTAGGTTGACTCGTCGTTTTCATCGTGTAGGAAATTTGCGTCTTAATTATAAAGTTTATATGACAAATGATGTCAATGCTTTTGCAATGGCAGACGGTACAGTACGTGTTTACAAAGGCTTAATGGACAAAATGAATGATAGTGAACTATTATTTGTTATTGGTCATGAAATTGGACATGTTAAATATGAACATACAAAAAATGCATATCGTATGTCACATGCTACATTGGCCGCACGTAAAGTCTTGGTCTCCAAAGGAGGAAGGAGTGTGGCTTTGCTCTCTAGAGGAGATGCAGGTGATTTAGCACAAAAATTGGTGAATGCTCAATTTTCTCAAAGTCAAGAATCAGAAGCTGATAAAAATGGTTTGTATTTTCTAAGAAGAGCACATAGAAATCAAAAATATGCAGTAAGTGCATTGAAAAAATTAGCAGAAGAAGGCTCTGGAGGTGGATTCTTAGGAAATCTTTTTGCTTCACATCCTGCGCCTTTGAAAAGAGCTGAAGATATTCAAGCAATGATAAAAAAAGGAAAAAGATAAAAGCTAATGGTTGATAATACACCTAATTTGGTGTATTTTTCAAATCTAAAAACAGATATTTACGTATCTAAAATATAACTTTTAGTGGGTCAAAAGCCCACTATATCGTTATGAAAAGTTATTTAACTCTGCAGAGACTTTATGTATCTTATTTTGTGCATCTTCAAGTGCTTGTCTATTTTCTGTGATGACTGCCTCAGGGGCATTGGCAACAAATTTTTCATTGTTTAGCATACCGTTTAGTTTTTGTATCTCTTTTTCTAGTTTCTCTTTTTGGCGTGTAAGTTTTGTGATAATAGGGGTCATGTCTATCTCACCAGTTGGTAAGTAAACTTCTAAATTATCAGATACATCGGTGATGCTGTCTGCTACTTTTGCATCTACAAATGTTATCTCCTCTACTTTGGCTAGTTTTTGGATAAATGGTTTTGCCATTTTTGTATCTATGTGTATGGTTTTGTCAAGTTTGATATAGGCTTTGTCTATTTTGGAGTTACCCATATCTATGACTACTTTTGCACGACGTAAGGCTCTGATGGACTCCTCGATAATAGCAAACATTTTTTCACTCTCTTCGTCTCTTTTTATCTCTTTAGGGAAAGACATAACCATCAATGATTTTCCTTCTTCAAGCGTTGTACCACTTAGCTTGTGGTAGAGATAATCAGAGATAAATGGCATAAATGGGCTTACCATCTTCAAAGTCTCTTTAAAAATAGCACCTAATTCTACAACACTTTCACGATCAGCCTTGGAGTATTCAATCCCCCAGTCACAAAACTCATTCCATACAAAATTGTAAAGAATACTTGCAGATTCATTGAATTTGTAACGTTCTAATGTTTCGCGTACCTCTTGTACTGCCAGTGCTAAACGACTTTGCATATAACGTCCAAGAGGTGTTTTTATCTCTATTTCTTGAAGGTCTTTAAAGCTCTTTACATTGAGTTGTAAATAGTTACTCGCATTATAAAGCTTGTTTGTAAAGTTCCTAAATTGTTCTAGGTTTTTTGCACCTAACTTGATGTCACGTCCTTGTACAGCAAGATACGCCAGTGTAAATCGGATAATATCTGCAGAGTGCTCCTCTACCATATCTAGAGGGTCTATGACATTTCCTTTAGATTTGGACATCTTTGCTCCATGTTCATCACGCACAAGTGCGTGCATATAGATATCTTTAAAGGGTAATTCTTTTTGGAAATGCTCTCCCATCATCATCATACGTGCAACCCAAAAGAACATAATGTCAAATCCTGTGATAAGCAATGAGTTAGGATAAAAGTCTACCATGTCTGTGTCATTATACGTCTCTGACATTTTGCCATTGTTCCCCCAGCCAAGTGGACTCATCGCCCATAATGCAGAAGAGAACCAAGTATCTAACACATCAGGGTCTTGGGTCATTTTTTGACTGCTACATTTAGGACAGGCTTCTGGTTGGTCTGCTTTGTCTGCCCATTGATGTCCACAGTCATCACAAGTAAAGACTGGGATTCTATGTCCCCACCAAAGCTGTCTAGAGATACACCAAGGTCGCAGCTCGTCCATCCATGCTGTATAAGAATTTATCCAGTGAGGAGGGTGGAAAAGGCTTGAGCCTTTTTCGCTACGTGCTTTGGTTTCATCTTTGGTTTTTTGTATAGAGGCTTGTGCCATATCGCTGCTTAAAAACCATTGTGTAGAGATAAACGGCTCTACAATGTTTTTACAACGATAACAGTGACCTACTTGATGTATGTGATCTTCTATTTTTACGATATGTCCAGCCTCTTCAAGGGCTTTTACGATGATAGGACGTGCTTCTAGGCGTTCTAACCCTGCGAACTCTCCACAATACTCATTTAAAATACCTTTTTCGTCAAAGACTTTTATCATTTCTAGTTTATGCCTTTGTCCTACAGCATAGTCATTTTGGTCATGTGCAGGGGTGACTTTAACTACCCCTGTTCCAAACGCCATATCTACATGTGTATCGGTGATGACTTTGATTTTTCTGTCAGTGAGTGGTAGAAGAACCTCTTTGCCTACAATATCCTTATAACGTGTATCATTTGGGTGTACCATAATGGCAGTATCTCCAAAGTACGTCTCAGGTCTGGTTGTTGCCACTTCAAGCTCACCAGAACCATCGGCAAACTTATAAATCATCGTATAAAACTTACCATTGACCTCTTCATGTTCTACTTCAATGTCAGAGAGTGCGCCATCATGGGTACACCAGTTTACCATATAGGTATCTTGGGTAATTTGTCCTTCATTGTAGAGCGATACAAAAGCTTCTTTAACTGCTTCTTTTAGCCCTTCATCCATAGTAAAACGTTCACGCTTCCATGCAGGAGTGACACCAAGTTTACGCATTTGATGTACGATATTTCCTCCACTGATTTCTTTTTGAAGCCATGCACGTTCTAAAAATTTTTCACGTCCTAGTGCCTCTTTGGTTGTACCCTCTGCCAAAAGTTGTTTCTCTACGATATTCTGTGTGGCTATCCCTGCATGATCCGTGCCTGGTTGCCAAAGTGTTTTAAACCCATCCATACGCTTATAACGTGTGATAATGTCTTGGAGTGTGAAGGTGAGGGCATGACCGATGTGCAGACTTCCTGTCACATTGGGAGGAGGCATCATAATAGAGAACGTTTTACCCGCTTCTTGAATCTCTTCATTTCCCTCTATCTCAAAATACCCACGTGCTTCACAGAGTTTATAGTATGTGTCTTCTATAGCTTTTGGGTCATAGGTTGATTTTTTTTCAGTTGTTTCGCTCATTTTTATCCTTTGGGATACTAGGTATGACTTACATAGGCATTATATACCAATCCCTCACTTATATTGTCGCGATTATAACGTAATGGTGCTTTTTATTTTATGGAATATACCGTTCCAAACAAAATAATAATAAAAATAAGGTATACTTATAGTAAAAATATAAAGAGTCTAACGATGAAACACTTACAACTTATGGATAAATATCCACTTAATGTGCATACGATTGCTAAAAATGAAACAACTTTACACAATGCAGATGAAGTAATTAATTTTATTAAAACTAAAATTGATGCCCATCCTGTGGCAACATATATCGCAACATTTGATCACTATAGTCATACAAAATCATTAGAAAATTTTGAGATGGATGAAAATTTTATAGATGCAAAAAACATTATTTTTTGTTTTGGTGTACAGCTACCTAAAGCTGAGATGCTTGGAATTAGACCGCGTTCTATAGGTGTGGTAGAAACAGCAGATGATTTTGTACTAAGTTTCATGGATGCACCCAATCCTAAAGCACAAGAGTTTATGATGGAATGGGTAGAGGCTATTTAGCCATTTTTAAAATGAGATAACCAACAAACCCTGAAAATAAAGAACCTAGCAAAATAGCTAACTTATCTGCATAGTGAAATATCTGTGTGTCATTGTATGCTAATGTATCTACAAAAAGACTCATAGTGAACCCAATTCCCGTGAGTACCGCGACACCATAAAGAGTCATCCAAGTAGAATGTTGAGGCAAAGAGGCAATGCCAAGTTTAATGGCTATCCACGAAAAACCAAAAACGCCTACTTGTTTTCCTATAAAAAGACCTAGCATAATACCAAGCGGTACAGGATTGCCAAGCTCTTCTAAAGTAATACCTCTAAGGTCAACACCTGCATTGACAAAAGCAAAGAGAGGAAGAATAAAAAATGCAACCCAATAGTGTAACTTGTGTTCCATATGATGTGCCATAGAAAAATGTTTACCTTTTTTATCTTTAGAGTGAAGGGGTATCATAAAGGCGAGTGCCACACCAGCCAATGTAGCATGTACCCCAGATTTTAATACAGAAACCCACAATACAATACCTATCAAAATATATGCTGCTTGTTTTGCCACATGAAAACGGTTCATAGCATAAAGTATGACTAAGGCAATCATAGCAATAATAATGGAAAGCGTTGAGAGTTCAGACGTATAAAAAAGTGCGATAATAACAATGGCTCCTAGGTCATCAATAATAGCCAAAGCCATCAAAAATATTTTAAGAGAAGTGGGAACACGGTTGCCCAATAAAGATAAAACACCCAGTGCAAAAGCGATGTCTGTAGCCGTAGGAATAGCCCACCCATTCATAGCAAATGTTGATCCTTGATTAAAAGCAGTAAAAATAAGTGCAGGTACAACCATACCACCAATTGCAGCAATACCAGGCAGTGTGATTTGTGACAATGAAGAGAGATGTCCTTCCATCACTTCACGTTTGACTTCAAGTCCAATGACAAAAAAGAAGATAGCCATAAGTCCATCATTGACCCAAAGTAAAAGAGGTTTTGCTATATGTAAAGCTCCCAAACGTATCTCAACGGGTGTATGTAAAAAACTTGTATACATATCAGAAAAAGAGGAGTTTTGCAAAAGCAATGCAAGTAGGGTAACGGTAATTAACAGTATGCCAGGAAAGGTATCTTTTTTAAGAACATTTTTTATAGTAGAAGAAAATTTCATCATTGGCTACTTTATTGTTTTTTATACAGTCTAACAGAGTTAGGTTAATCTTAAACCAAATAGTTTTATTTTAGATACTATTGCACAGTTTGGGTTAAAATTTCAGCAACATATTTGGAACTTCCATGTTTTAAGTAGTGTTTTAACTCTTTTGCTTTTTGGGCGAAGACTTTTTTATCGGTGTTGTGATAGGCATTTAAAAGGTTATCAGCAGTGACTTCTTCTTGTAAAATTTCTTGATGCAGTGTACTTTGGTTGGCATGGGTGAGTATAATGTTTGCTAACCCTACTTGTGTAATGCCTAGTAGTTTGGTACCTATAAAAAAATCTATTTTTTTAGCAATGTAGGCTAAGGTAAAAGGAGTACCTATGAGTGCTGCCTCAAGTGTAGCTGTACCTGAACAAATAAAAGCAAACTCTGAGTCTGCTAATGCTTGTTGGGTATTGGTACTGATTTCAAACATAGAGATATCTGCATAGAGTGCATCTATTTTTTCTTTGGAAAAACTTGATGGAATAATCAATATAGCTTTTTTAGAAGAGAGTTTTTGACGTACTTCTTTAAAGATAGGTAGCAGTCTTTTTATTTCGCTTTTTCGACTCCCTGGCATAAAAGCAATGGCATTGGCATTGTGTGTATGGGTGGTCTTGATTTCATCTAAAAGAGGGTGACCCACATAACTTGCTTTGCTTTGTGGGTAATAGTCTACTTCAAAAGGCAAAATACCAAGAAGCTTGTCACAATAGCGTTCTAATTTTTTAGCACGTTTTGGGCGACTTGCCCATATTTGAGGAAGAATATAATAGATAATCTCTTTTTGTGGATAGGCCATTTTGAGTTTTTTTGCCAAAGGAAGATTGAATCCAGAAGCGTCCATAAGTAACACTTTATCAGCATCTTTTGCAAGTGCTACCATCTCATCGGCTACCTTAAAAAACCAAGGTAGTTTTTTTATAGCATCTACCACACCCATGATTGCCATTTGATTGATATCATAGAGGGGGGGGTGTGTTGCAATATGCTTATCAAAAATACCCATGAGTGTTAGATTAGGGGTATGCTTAAGTACTTCTTTTAAGTGTAGGTTAGAAGAGGGTTCAAGTGCACTGACAAGTAATTTCATAATATGTGTATCCTTCGTGTTAATATTATAGTATAATAAACGCAGATTGTGGATTAGAAAATCAAAAAAAATCCCCAAAAAAGGAATAGAAAATGAAAGAAAAAATAGACTTAGCCCTTGTTAAAATAGATCAATCTCCAGCACTAGAACAAGAAGACAAATCGGCGATTATGGAAAAAATAGAAGAGTGGAGAGATGAAGATGCAGCCATCTCAGAGCTTACTTTGGCACTTGAAGAGTGGTGGCTCAATGTCCAACCCATTTTTGAGGAGATTGGACTGGTATAGGCAGTGGAATTCTACACACAATATAGCTATGAAAAAAAGTGGACACAAACCTCCCAAAAAGAGGCACTTCGTATGATAAGTGAAGAGATGCCTGAAACTGATGCAAAAAGCACTTTGGCATATATCTTGGCTCAAATAGCTAAAGGTAAGGTGATTACCTTAGGAACGTGTAGGTTTAGAGTATGACTGTACACTTAAATAAGATAATTTACGAAGATTTTAACATATGAAACAATGCTATAGTGTAGGTAAAAAAGACAAACTTTTACCTTTTTTATTTGATGTACTTTCTGTAAAAGAAGGATGGTCTAAAAAACGTGTAAAACAACGACTACAGAATGCCTCTGTTTTTGTGAATTCAGAAGTACAAACAAAACATGATTTTGTGATTTTTGAGGGAGATAAGGTACACATAGGTGCACTGCAACATACTAAACAAGCACATACCCAACAAAAAAGTCTTGAAATTATCTACCAAGATGCAGATCTGATAGCTATCAATAAACCAGCAGGACTTCTTTCTGTAGGCACAAATAAAGAAAATAAAAATCATGCACTAGCACTGCTTCGTACACAACTTAGCAGAAGAAAGAACAGTGTCAAACTTTGGCCTGTGCATAGACTCGATCGTGACACTTCTGGTATTTTACTTTTTGCTACATCTAAAGAGATGCGTGAAGCAGTGATGAACACATGGATAGATACAGAAAAAGTCTATCTGGCGATTGTAGAGGGGATACCTAAAATTGAAGCAGATACGATTACTCAACCACTCTTACTAGATGAAAAAGAGTATCGTATGCATGTAGGATCCCATAAAGATGCTAAATCTGCCATCACACATTATATGGTTAAGAAGTTTGGTCAAACACGTGCTTTCTTGGAAGTACGTATAGAAACAGGTAGACAGCATCAAATACGTGCACATATGGCATGGCTGGGTCATGCAGTAGTAGGCGATATACGTTATGGTAAAAAGACCAATAATACGCGTATGGGGTTACATGCCATGAGACTCAAATTTTTACATCCAGTGCATAAAAAACAAATACATTTAGAAGTAGATGCACCAGAGGATTTTCATGCCTTACTTACTTAATCTAATATAAGGTATTGCAGTGGGATGATTACAAAGGGTAATTGCTGTATTTGTTGTGTTTAAACTCTGTTAAACTTTATTTTTTATAATTTGGGGTTTAAATTCAAATGTAAGGAGTTGTTTCATGTACAGTAAAAAATTTTTACTTGTAGCATTGTCTCTTATGTCAACACTTTTTCTTCAAGCCAATGATCCAAACAGTGATCCCTTCTTTCAAGATCCATTTGGTGATGACATCTTTAAAGAGATGATGCAGATGCAAAAAAATATGGATAAAATGTTCAATAAAATGAATAACCGTATGCAACAACGTAGTGCTAACCTTGTGAGTCCAGGAACATACAAAATCAATAATACCCAACAGTTTATAGATAAAGGCAAGTATTATGAATTGGTGACAAACATACCAGAAAATAAAGAAAATCAAATAGATTTAAATGCCAAAGATGGTGTTTTATCTTTGACTGCTAAGATTATTCAAAAACATGAAAATAAGAGCAAAAATGGCTTTAGTTCATCAAGCTCTATGCAGATGTATCAGCAAAATATGCCTATCCCTTCTGATGCAGATGAGGGAAGTATGAAAGCATCGTACAATAAAGATAAAAAACTTGTCATCACCATGGACAAAAAAAGTACAATCAAAAAAGATAACAATAATACAAAAGAACAAAACAGTACAAAACAAGCATATCAACTTTAGTTTTATTTGTTATGTGCTGGAAAGTTGGCTACAATTTTCACAAAAAGAGTGAAAATTACGCTATACTTTCAACATTCAAATTAAAATAAAAGTATATACATTGGTCGCTACGTTTAAACGAATAAAAACGTATCTATTTCTAAACTGATGTCACGCAGAGATGCTTAGGCTTTGTTGCAAGGTAAACTATCCATGAAATTTACAGATTTAGGTCTTAATGAGTCCTTACTTAAAGCGATTCAAGAGCAAGGCTACAGTATACCTACGCCTATACAACAACAGGCTATCCCTCAAATCATAAAAGGAAAAGATGTTTTAGCTACAGCCCAAACAGGTACTGGAAAAACAGCAGGATTTACGCTTCCTTTGCTTCAAAAACTTTCTCAAACAGAGCCAAAAATGCAAAAAAAACAGATACGTGTTTTGGTGTTGACGCCTACAAGAGAGTTGGCACTACAAGTGGCACAAAGTATGCAAACCTATGGAAAACATATGTCTTACCGTTCTACTGTTATTTTTGGTGGGGTGGGGATAAATCCTCAACTTGCTACCATCAGAAAAGGGATCGATATTGTTATTGCGACGCCAGGAAGGCTTTTAGATATTGTTTCTAAAGAAGGTATAGATTTTTCAAACTTAGAAACACTAATACTTGATGAAGCTGACCGTATGTTAGATATGGGATTTATTAATGATATTAAAAAATTGCTTCACTTGATGCCAAAGAAAAAGCAAACACTTTTGTTTTCTGCAACTTTTTCTAAAGAGATAAAAAAATTGGCTTCTGCATTACTTGTCAACCCAGTAGTAATAGAAGTAGCAAGAGAAAATAGTGCAACCAAGCAAGTAAACCAAGTAGTGCATTATGTTGATAAGGATCGTAAAAGAGAGTTACTTTCACAGCTTATCAAAACACAAAAATGGGAACAGGTGCTTGTTTTTGTGCGTACGAAGCATGGAGCAAATAGACTTACAAAACAGCTTGAAGAGTATGGTGGCATTAAGGCAGTGGCTATTCATGGAAATAAAAGTCAAGGTTCTCGAACCAAAGCACTCAAAAGTTTTAAAGAGAAAGAAGTACAAGTGCTTGTTGCTACCGATATTGCAGCACGAGGCATTGACATAGACAAGTTACCTTATGTGGTCAATTATGAGTTACCTAATGTACCTGAAGATTATGTACATCGCATTGGAAGAACAGGACGTGCAGGAGCAGAGGGAAAAGCTATTTCACTGGTATGTATAGACGAACATCCTTTGCTTTTTGAGATAGAAAAATTTATGAAAATGAAGATACCAAAAGTAGATATAGAGGCTTTTAGACCAGACCCAACTATTAAGCCTGAGAAGATACAAAAACAAAGAGGTAGCAAAGTAAAATCTACACACAAAAAGTCAAAGCATAAAAAACAACAATCATCACAAACAAAAGAACAAACTAAAAAACCTAAAAATGACACTATAGCAAAAGCCATAGGAAGTCGTTTGCAAGAAAAATTAGATAGATTAGAAAAAAAACAAAAATCTCAGAACAAAAGGAAAAAATAGTGAAAAAAATATTTCAATTGACAGATGAAAAAAAGCATGAAGATAGAGTATTAGAAGCCGTAAAAAATGAGATTCGTAAGTATGTAAAACGCGAAAAAAAGAAAACACTTCCTGATAAAAAAACAATGTATTGGGATTTTGATTGTAAAATAGGAGAGAGTGAAAGTGATGCAAAAGATGTAGCCTATGAGGCATTGATTAAGACACTTGATAGTATCAAAAGAAAGGGTGCAAAAACGTGCTATGTTGAAATCCTTGCAAAAGTGGTTGATAAACCTCTTAAGGTAGAAGATGACAACGCAGAGTCAGAGGAAATACAAGGTTAATTTTAGTATTATATTACTTATCAAAAAGAGGAAGGAGTTTTTATGAAAAAAACAGTAGTAATTGCTATTTTGTCATCACTTTTTATGGGTGGATGTTCTAAAACATGGGATGGTATGAAACAAGACAGTTATAATCTTTATGAAGGAACAAAAGAGGCTATACATGAGGCTACAGCTTCTGATGATGAGGTATATACGAATCAAAATAATGCATTAAATGATAAGGTACCACAAGTGGGAGACAAAGTAGATGTGGATGCCTTAAAAGCCAAACAAGAAGAAACCAGACATACAGCAAATCAACAAGTAGAAACAATACAACCCCAAACCACAGTGACCATTAATCAGTAAAAGTGCAAGATCGTTATGTTGCCGATGTAGGAGACTTTGGTAAGTTTCAACTTTTTCGTTATTTGTTTAACCATGAAGAGAGCCCACTTGATGGTAAAGCACTGTGTCAAATATGGTTTATGCATCAAGGAAATGATGAAAAAAATAATGATGGCAAACATATAGATTATTTTGAGCGTATGATGGGTACAGATGAGTACTTGGAGTATTCGCTTTTAGATATGATTATGCGTAATAAACGCGAAGTAGTAGAGTTAGAAAAACTTAAACTACTTAAAAATATTACATTCTTTTATGAAGAAGTACCAAAAGCCTTGGAAGATCGTTATCTTTGGTTGAATCGTGCACTTACCTTTGCGAACCGATCTCAAATCGTAGCAGTGGCTCCAGATAATGGCATGGCACTTAAATGTGACAGAAAAAAACGATGTTTTGAACGCTTAAATTTAGAGGCACACTATCGTCAAAAAGTTTATCCACATAAATATATTTTTTCTGATGAAGTACGCTATTTTTATCGATTGGCACATTTAGAAGTTTGTATTGTTTACCAGCATTTAGGGCGTTGTTTTAGTCACGAAGAACAAATAGATATATTACTTAAAGATTTGAAAAAAGAGTATAATGAAGTCTTAGCTATCAAGCATAAACCCTATAGTCCACGTGTATTTTTCTTTTTATGTAAAAGCAAAGTGATAA
>QNZW01000201.1 GCA_003978375.1 Sulfurovum sp. | reverse complement strand
TTTTCACAAATTGTTTCTTTCCTCCTATCTCTTCAAGTAACATCTCTAAAAGCCTAGATGCATCTTCTATATTATACTCTTGTGCTACTGTATCAAATACGGTTTGGGCAAAGCTATATGCTTCTCGCATATTTTGTTTCTCTTCCATACCTAGCCAATTGATATTAACCCCTCGAGATAAGGCTTGACATCGTAAATACATCTCAAATCTACCATCTGGTGAACGTAATGAAACAGGAAAAAGATAGAGTGTAGAAAAAAGTGTTTTTTTATTTTTAAACCGTCCAAATGTATCGGTTATATCCGCATAATAAACATCTGCTTGTATCATGGCTGTTGTATCTTTGGCATCATGTTGCACTTTTTTAAAATACCCCAAAAGTACCATAGTCAAAGAAATTAACACCATCAACACCGAAAGTGTTATCATTAGAGCAAATCCTTTTTGCTGTTTGATATTGGTATTTGTAAAATATGTTTTATCCATTTAAAAGCTCTATTAAAGTAAAATCTGTAAATTTAAATCGAAATATTATACCAAAGCAAACTAAAAGGATACAAATGAAACAGAACAAAACACTAAGAGAAGGGTTTTCACTGATAGAACTTTTAATCGTTATCGTGATACTTGGAGGACTGATGGCAGTGGTTGCACCTGGACTCATGGATTCACAAAGAAAAGCAACGAGAAAAACTATGTGCTTAAGTATGAATGACCTCAAAAAAAGATTTGAGATGTTTAGTCTTGATAATGGTACGTATCCAGATACAGAAGAGGGCTTCAAAGCACTTCTTTCTAATCCTGATGCAGACAAGTACCCTAACTACCCTGTAAAACCTTACCTTAAGAAGGTAGCTAAGGATGCATGGAGAACACCTTTTGTTTATATCAAAAAAGGTTCAGATATCGAAATTATCTCTTATGCTGCAGACAAAAGAGAAGGTGGCGATGGCTGGGATAAAGATATTTTATTGAGTGAGTGTAATAAATAATTATCAGCATGAACAAAACAAAGAGAGATCCATTACGCAAAGGCTTTTCACTCATAGAGCTTCTTATGGTTATTATGATTGTCTCTTTGGTCTATTTTGTAGGTTTTTCTCGCGTTCATTTAGACAAACCTAAACCTAAAGCACTGACCCCTCTAAATCTAAAAGATAACATTGTAAATTCAAAATTTTTTAATGGTCATGCCACACTTATGTGTGTCAATAAATGTAAGCAGTGCTACTTAAGACAAGGACTTTCTGGTTCTTTTAGACCCTATGCAAACAAAATTGACCTTAAAAATATAAAAGCCTATACTTTAGATGAAAGAGATTCACTTAGAAGAATCGAATACCGTCGTTTTAATGATCAAAAGGTGTGTCTTGTTATGGATTTTTATAACAATGGTAGCTCTACACAAATCATACTTGAAGATGATAAAGGAAGTTATTTTTTACCTGCTTTTTTTGGGGAAGCTAAAAAATTTGATTCTCCCTCAGATGCCAAAGAATACTGGCTAAAGCAAAGCCAAAGTGTATCAAGTTCTGGAGATTTTTATTGATGAAAACATTACGTCCTGCCTTTACGTTGATTGAAATTTTAATTTCTGTTTTTATTTTGTCTGGTGCTATTCTTTATACCTTGCGTGTTCATTCGGACAATCAACACTATATACAATACCTTTCAGAAAGAAACAAACACTCTTTACAAGACTCTTTGTATCTAACCCCCAATATTTTAAGATATCATAAAAGCAAAAAAAGTGCCTATGATATATTGGAACGATATATGAAAGTAACAGAAGATAAGAGTAGACAAATACTTAAAAAAAACAGTCGACAAATTTATATTCCTAAAGAGATAAGAATTATTCCTCCTCCAGACAGACGTGGTCCTAGAGCCATTGCCAACGAGATCAAACTCAAAGACAAACACTCTTCTGCTTACTGGCGATTTAAGATTCAATCACTTTAAATGATATATGCTTCTTGATGTTGCAATAAAAACTACAAACATCACTAAACCTGTTATCATTAAAATTGTGTTTCCCACAAGGTCATGAGACCAATAAAACTCTTCATGACCTTCTCCTATTTTTGTTGCATGTACCACCAATAAAATACGTGCCACATTCACCAAAGAAAAGACAATATAACCAAGGAACATCCATACTATCTTATGCCCAAAACTTGCAGGATATGCTAAAATAGAAGCAAATAAAAAAAGTATAGGAATCATTCCATTACACGCTTGGTGAATCACGATTTTATAATTTGGGTGAATCCAAATATTGATACCTTTTAATTGCTCTGGTTCTAAAAATTTATCTAAGAAAAAAAGGGTTAACTTTGTTTGCCCCTCATTTAAAAATATAGAAAAATCTGAAGTTGGAGCATAAAACAATACAAAAAGTATGGCTAAAAATAGAAAATAAAGCGCTATAAATTGTTTCATGTGGTACTATAGCAAGATACAGCTAAAAAAGTTATAATATCAAGAACTAATAATAAGGATTATGCACAAATGCTTTTAAAATATAAAGGTTTTGACAAATCAGGAAAAAAAGTTAAGGGTACGATTAATGCCAGCTCTATAGAAGAAGCTACTCAAAAACTAAAGAGTAAAGGCATCTATCATGAAGGGCTTACAGAGACGACTGAATTTTCATTTGATGCCTTTTCTGCACGTCAAATGCCAGGAGAACTTCTTGCCACATTTTCTAAAGAACTCTCTTCTTATCTTAATTCTGGCATGACCATACTTACTGCCATCAAACTCCTAGAAAATCAACACGAGGGAGAAAAGCGTTATGTCTCTTTCTTAAACTCACTCAAAACAATGATTGATGAGGGGAAATCGCTCTATCATGCACTCGACACTCAAAAAGTTTATGTACTTCCTGATTTTTATCTACAAAGTCTTAATGTGGCTGGACAAAGTGGAAAAATGGTGGAGGTCCTTACCAATATGGCAAACTTTTTTTCTGCACAAACAAAAGTAAGGAAGCAAGTCAAAGGTGCGATGATTTATCCTAGTGTTATTTTTGTTGTTGCCATTTTGATTATAGGATTTTTATTGGTTTCAGTAGTACCAGAAATTGCACAAATTTTTGAAGATACAGATCAAGAATTGCCTCCAATTACACAGGTTGTTGTCTCTAGTAGTGATTTTCTTATTGCCCATTATATGGGTATACTTATTGGTATTATTTTATTGATTGTTTTATTTAAACTTGCCTATGCAAAAATTAATGCCTTTCATGAATTGATAGATGGCTGGATGCTTAAAGTACCTCTTATAGGAGAACTGATACAAAACCATGAATTGGGTAGATTTTCTTATATCCTCTCGCTGATGCTTGGATCTGGCGTTGCCTATGCACAAGCTGTTCAACTTTCTAAGGCAACATTCGCAAATTATAAACTTAAAAATCTTTTTGACAAAGCATCAGTGAAAGTCGTAGAAGGGAATAAGCTCTCTAACTCTTTAGCACTTTCTAAAGGCGTAAAAATAAAACGTAATTTTATGCAAACCCTTGCCCTAGGAGAAGAATCTAGTGAGGTATCAGAAGTTTTAAATAATACAGCCAATCTATATGCCGAAGAAAATGATGATAAACTCAATATTCTTCTAAGTCTGCTAAACCCATTCATGATGATTCTAATTGGTGGATTTGTTGGTGTTATTATTGCAGCAATGATGCTTCCAATCTTTACGATGACACAAGGAATGAATTAGGGCATGAAAAAACAACGCTTTAGAGAAGTAAAACAAGGGAAAAGCAATGCCATTAAAGCAAAAAAAACTTCTCTCTTTCCCTATGCTTATGCCAAACCCTCTTTAAAAATAAAAGCATTTCTTACCGATAGTTTTATGCTTATGATGCCTATTTTATATGTGGTAATCTATTTTATTATGGGAGGCAGAGAGCACTTTGCAGCACATAAAGTGCTAGGATGGTTGTATATTCTGTTTCCCTACATTATCATACAAACCCTCTTCATGTCAAAAACAGGACAAACCCCAGGATATCGTGCCTATGACCTTCATCTTATAGATGAAACTACAGGAGAAAAACCCAGTATCTTTGTGATTTTATTTAGAAATGTATGTGCCATATTATCTTTTTTTTCTTTTTTTGGTTGGATTATGATGTTTTTTAGAAAAGATGGCAAAACCTTGCATGATTTACTCTCACATACAGCGGTTATCCATAGACCATAATGCAAAAAAATTCTTTTGGTTCTACATTTTATTTCTTTTTAGCAGCATACTACTTTTTTTATTTTGGGCTTGTTGGTGTCTATATTATTTTCATGCCCAAAATACTACTAGAACTAGACTATAGTCCTTTTCAAGTAGGTATTATCTATGCAGCCGCCCCTTTTATGCGTTTTTTGCTCCCTTTTATATTTCGCCATCTTTTTGCTATTACACCAAAAATATATCTATTGTCACTTCTTGTTACTTTTATCACCACACTTGTTTTTTTAACCACCATTGATACCTTTTATCTCTATCTTGGAAGCAATCTTCTTTTTGGTGCAGCCATGGGTGTCTCTTTGCCTTATGTAGAAACAATTGCATTAAGTAAACTTTCTAAACACACCTATGGCAAAATTCGTCTTTGGGGGTCTTTGGGTTTTATGGGCATTGCTTTATGGTTGGGGAATATCCTTAGTAGTGCACATGAAGCACTCTATTACCTCTGTAGCATGGCTTTTTTGACCCTTCTTTTTGGTGTTTTTTTGGTTAAATTTGATGAAACATCGCACGAAAATATACATGAAAATGCCTCTTTTTCTCTTCTTAAATATTGGGCATTTTGGTTCTCTATTTTTCTTATGCAAGTAGGCTTTGGTGGTTATTATAATTTTTTTACTATCTATGAAACATCTCATGGGATTTCACTTGAAATGACCTCATGGATGTGGAGTTTTGGTGTGATTTGTGAAATAGTTATGCTCTATTTTCAAGGGCCTCTTCTTCAAAAAAATTTACTCAATATTTTACAATTTGCCACACTTACAACAGCCTTTCGTTGGTTGTTGCTCTATCTTTATCCCTCTTCTATGCTTGTTACCTTTGCTTCACAATCTCTTCATGCTGTCAGCTTTGCTCTTTATCACACTGCTGCTATTACCTATGTTTTTTCACTCTACACACAAAAAAAACTTGCCCAACAGTTTTTTTTAGGCATTTCTTTTGGTTTAGGAGGTTCAGTAGGGGCCTTATTGGCTGGTAAATTGTATGGAGAATATCTCTTTCTTACAGAAGCTTTTATCACCTTGCTTGCATTTTTTATTTTACGGGTACATCAAAAACGTAAAAATATCTCAGTAGGTATGCCACATGTATGATATCCCTGCTGTCATTTTTGCTGGAGGAAAGAGTAGTCGTATGGGAGAAGACAAAGCACTTTTGCCTTTTGAAAACTTTTCAACATTGAGTGAATTTCAACACCATAAACTATCCCTTTTGTTTAACGAGGTCTATCTCTCCTCCAAAGAGAATAAGTTTAATTTTTCTTGCCAACTTATTAAAGATACCCATACACAAAGCTCTCCTCTCATTGCACTTATTTCTCTTTTTGAAACAATAGAAGATGAGGCTGTTTTTGTACTCTCTGTGGATGCCCCTCTTATCGATGACACGATAATAAAAACCCTATACCAAAACCACAAAAAAAACCCTCATTTAAATGCCATCATTGCAAAAAGTCCTAAAGGATTACAGCCTTTATGTGGGATCTACCACCGTTCTATTTTGCCTTTATGCTATACCTTTATGTCACAAAACAATCATAAGCTTACTGCTTTGCTTTCTAAAGCAAATACACAAACAATTTTTTTTAGAGATGAAAACAAATTTACAAATTTAAATACACCCGATGAGTATTTACGCTTTAGATAACTCTATGGCACAAAGTTTGGTATCATTGTTCAGCATACCAACCATCAATTTTTTAGAGAAAAAAACAAATTTTTCAAACAATGAGCTATGATATTTATCTTTATGATATATCATCAAAAAGTCTCTTTTACAGGCAAAATTTTTCACAGGTACTTGAAAAAGTGTACCCTCTTGTAATTCTTTATCTACTGAAATTCTAGAAATACACGTAAGGCATTCTCTATTTTTTAAAATACTCTTAATAGATTCTGTATGTCCTAACTCTAAAAAAATGTTCAGATTATCAACTTTCTCTTTAATATAGTCTAAAAACACTTCTCTAGTACCAGACCCTTCTTCTCTAAGTACCCAGCGCATTTCAGAAAGCTCATCAATAAATACAGGTTTTGTATCTGCTAAATTTGCATTTTCTGTCACAACCAACAATTCATCTACACCAATCTTTTCTTTAATAATATCTGAACCCGATACAAATCCTTCTACAAAACCAATATCTATACTTCCCTCTTGTATCATTTTTGCTATCTCTTGGGTATTGCCTTCTTTGAGCGTAATCTTAACATCTGGGTAAGAACTCATGTAAGAACAAATAATAGAAGGCATCAAATAATCTACAATCGTTGTACTTGCCCCTACACGGATCATTCCTTTATTTTCTGAGTTTTTAAACTCATACTCAATATCAGAAAGTTTTTTAAAAATAGGATCTATCTCTTTATAAAAAGCACGTCCCACTTCATTAAGTACCAACTTTTTATTAATTCTATCAAATACAGGACGTCCCAATATACTCTCAAGCTCTTTAATGGACATAGAGATTGCCGATTGACTTAAATGCATACTTTTTGCTACATTGGTTAGATGTCCTTCTTTGACCACATTGAGAAAGATTTCCATTTGTCTTAGTGTTAATTTCATGTTTGACTCTTTTTGTTCTTTTGTTCATTATTAATGATTATTGTCTATAATTATATTGATTTGCATATTGTATCAAATTTATAGTATAGTTTCATGAAAACAATCAATAAAATTGAATTAAAGGTTTAAACATATGGCTTTTTCACAAAAAAATCGTAATGGTACCCTTATGGGTATCTTATTCGTTGCTATTTTTGCAGCAGCTGCTACCTATGTCTCTGGGTTGGCTCCTATCAAGGCTCTTGGCTTGTCTCCTTTGGTTATAGGTATTGTTATGGGTATTTTTTATGCCAATACTTTGCACAACCAAACACCTAAAGCATGGCAAAGTGGTATCACATTTTCAGGAAAAAAAATCTTGCGTTTTGCTATTGTACTGTATGGGTTTAGAATTACTTTTCAACAAATTGCACAAGTAGGTATGGATGGGTTTTTAGTCTCATTGATTATGCTTACAAGTACCCTTATTCTTGGTTCATGGTTAGGGTACCGTGTTTTTGGTATGGACAAAGACACTTCTATCCTCACAGCTTCTGGTGCTTCAGTCTGTGGAGCCGCTGCTGTACTTGCTACAGAGCCTGTGCTTAAAGCCCAAGAACATAAAACCGCTGTTGCTGTTTCAATGGTCGTACTTTTTGGTACTATCTCTATGTTTTTATATCCAGTCATGTATGAAACACTGATTAAAAATGCTGTAGGCTTTCTGCATATGGATCCACGTACTTTTGGTATCTATGTAGGTGCCACCATTCATGAAGTTGCACAAGTCGTAGCCGTGCCTGCTTCCATCCCAAATAGCCCAAAAGATATGGCTGATGCTGCTGTGATTGTAAAAATGACAAGGGTTATTATGATTGCCCCTATGCTTATTGTTCTTGGTCTTTATCTCGCTTGGTCTGCCAAAAAAGTAGGTGGAGACGTAGATGAGAAAATTAAACTTGTAATTCCATGGTTTGCTGTTTATTTTATTATGGTTGCAGGATTTAATTCCTTGCACCTTGTTCCTCAAACTATAGTAGATATTATCAATGAAGTAGATACTTTCTTACTTACCATGGCAATGACGGCTCTTGGTATGGGAACTATTTTTTCCAAATTTAAAGGTTTGGGCTTAGCACCTATTTATACCGCTACTGTAATGTTTATCTGGCTAGTCTCAGGTGGCTTTGTCGTAACCAAACTCGTTTGTATGTAAAGAAAAGATGCATTCGCATCTCTTCTTAATTCTCCAAATTATTTTTTTCTTCACATATAAATTCCAATTTCCTTTTTTTTGCTTTTATGCTACAATATAATCTATACTAGGAAAAAGAGAGGGAAAAGATGACCAGGATTGAAATTACTGAAAAAGTTTATAAAGCAATAAGAGAAACCCTAAATGTGGAAGATTTGGAATTAGATTTATCTTCTAGACTCATAGAGGATTTAGAGATGGATTCTGTGGATGGTATCACGTTAATCATGGATTTAGAAGAGCTATATGATATCTCAATAGAAGATGAAGAATTTGCTAATTTTACAACGGTAGAGTCCATTGTTGATTATATAGAAACTTTATTACAAAATCATAAAACTTCATGAAAAGGGTAGTCGTTACAGGCATGGGAAGTTATACTTCATATGGCCTAGGAAAAGATCTACTTTGGAAAAACTTGATAGCCAATATTCCTGCCATCAAAGAAGTACCTGTCTCTTGGAAGATAGATCCAAATAGGAAAGGTTTTTATGCCCCTTTACCAAAACTTGATTATCGTACTTTAGATTTTTCAAAATCTGAAATATTACAATTTGAGCCTGTCACATTAAATGCCTTACTAAGCATAGAAGAAGCATTAAAACAAGCAAACATAAATCTAGTAAAATTAAATGATAAATTAAACCGTTATGTAATCAAAGACAAACATATTGATGTAGATAAAATAGGTATATTTGGAGGAACAGGGATAGGAGGCATAGAAACACTCTCTAATGCAACCATACAGTTTGCAGAGGTCAGATCTGGGAAAAAAGTGCGACTAGATGCACTAAGTGTAGCAAAGACCATGCCTTATAATATTGCCGCAGCATCAGGCATTAAATTAAGTTTACACCACAATATTAATAGTGGCACCTACGCTTGTGCTACGGGTACTATACTTATAGGAAAAGCCTTTGAAAGTATCAAAAATGCTACAATAGATATGGCGATTATATGTGCCAGCGAATATGCTGATCAAGAAGTGGGCTTACTCTATAACAGTTTTTTTTATGGGAATACTTTGACAAAAAGTGATGATATCACCAAAGCCAATATCCCTTTTGATAAAAATAGAAATGGTTTTTTATTTAGTGAAGGTGGTGCAGGTGCTTTGGTGATTGAATCGCTTGAACATGCCAAAAAAAGAGGAGCAACAATACTTGCAGAAATTGTTGGATTTTCTGATACGTTTGATGGGTACAATATGGTCTCACCTGATTTAACAGGTGCATATATTGAAAAAATGCTTTTAGATTTATTGTCTAAGGCATCTGTAATGCCTGAAGAGATTTCTTATATCAATGCTCACGGTACAGGCACCATAAAAAATGATGAAGTTGAATCATTGGTTTTAGGAAAAATATTTAATCGCCATACAGCGATAAACTCTACAAAGTCATTACTAGGACATTCTATTTCTGCAAGTGGTATTATTGAAACCATTACAACGATTTTAAGCATACAAAACAAAAAAATACATGCCAACAATGGACTAAAAGATCCTATTTCTGATTTAAACTTTGTAAAAGAACCTATAGACTTAGATATTGTCTATGCCATATCAGAATCTTTTGCTTTTGGTGGACACAATGGAGCATTACTTTTTAAAAAATTTATAAAATAATACAGATTTAATTAGCATTAATTAAAGATATAAACATGGGGGAAAAGAATGAATACAATAGTTGATATGATACAACATCATCTAAAAAATATACCTACACAAATAGTATATAGATACATAGAAAATGAGGATAGACCTTCTGTCACAAAAACATTTCAAGAGATTGACAAGGAAGCAAGAAAAATAGAAAACAAACTATTACAAATTGCAAAAAAGGGTGATAGAGCCCTGTTGCTTTATCAACCTGGTCTTGAATTTATATCGGCATTTGTTGCTTGTTTGTATGCTGGTGTCATAGCAGTCTCGGTTTACCCTCCACGAAAAAATGAAAAACCCCATAGATTAAAAAATATTATCGATGATTGCCTTCCTAAAATTATATTGACCACACACAAAATAGAGGATACATTGTTGCATATTTTTCATAACGAAAATAGTTTAGAGCATATACCTATTTTTGACACTGAAGATAGTATAAAAGAAAAAATTGTAACAAAACATCATCACACTATTGACCCAGAAGACATTGCCTTTTTGCAATACACTTCTGGATCTACAGGCTTACCAAAAGGTGTTATGGTCACCCACGCAAATATAATAAGTAATTTATCGATATTGCAACATATCGTTGATGATACACAAAACAATATTGGTGCTAGCTGGTTACCTCATTTTCATGATATGGGACTTATTGGTGGTATTTTACAACCACTCTTTTTAGGTAAAGAAGTTATTTTGATGTCTCCAGTATATTTTTTGCAAAAACCCGTACGATGGCTTGAAATCATTAGTAAATACAATGTTAATGTGATTGCTGGTCCTAATTTTGCTTATGAACTTTGCGTAAACAATATTAAAAAAGAAGATTTACACGCTATTGACCTTTCCAGTCTCACATTGGCTACAACTGGAGCAGAGCCTGTCTCTTACGAAACTATAGAAAAATTTAATAAAAAATTTATACCCTATGGTTTAGATGAAAAGGTGCATTTTCCTTGTTATGGTATGGCAGAGACAACACTATTTTTAACAGGGATTGAAGCAAAAGAGAAAGTAAAAACTATCTCTATTGACAAAGATGATTTTAAAAATAATCTTATTTCATTTCAAGATGATGATAAAAAAAGCATCAAACTTGTTTCTTGTGGTACCCCAAGAGAGGGGCATGAAGTGATTATTGTTGATGCAAATAAACACAAACTTGATGAAAAAAAAGTAGGTGAAATATGGGCAAGAGGACCAAGCATCACATTAGGATATTGGAAAAATACACAAAAAACAAAGGATACTTTTAAAGCACAACTTCAAGATACTGATTCTAATCAATTTTATTTAAGAACAGGTGATTTAGGCTTCTTGTATCACAATGAATTATTTGTTTGTGGAAGAAGCAAAGATCTCATTATAATACGAGGGAAAAATTATTATCCTCAAGATATAGAATTGAGTGCTTATAGTGCCCATGAATCATTAGTTACTATGGGAGCTGTTGCTTTTGGCATTGAAGATAATGGGATTGAAAAATTAGTCATTATTCAAGAAGTTAAACGTATGCATCTTAAAACATTTGACTACGCCACGGTATTAAACGCTATTAAACAAACCATAAGTATAGATTTTGAACTTAATATACATGATGTTGTTTTTGTTCGACCAGGAAATATTTTAAAAACCTCCAGTGGTAAAATTCAAAGATACAAAAACAAAGAAGCCTATCTAAACGATCAAATAAACTATCTCTATAAAGAGGATATAAAAAAAATAGCCTACGTAGCCCCACGAATGAAATAGAAGAGAAGTTAGCTAGTATCTTTGCAGAGGTATTACAAGTAGAGAAGGTAGGCATCTATGACAACTTCTTTGAGCTAGGAGGGCATTCACTTCTTGCGATGCAATTGGTTTCTAGGGTGCGCAGTGAGTTGGGTGTAGAGCTTATACTAAAAGATCTCTTTGCCAAACCCACTATAGCACACTTAATCATGCTATTAAGCCAAGCAAGCAAGAGCACCATCACACAAATAAAAGCACAAAGCAATAGGATGCATTTTCCTCTGTCTTACGCCCAAGAGAGACTTTGGTTTTTAGATCAGTTTGAACAAGAAAAGAGTACCCTTTATCATATGCCCGTACGCCTAAAATTACATGGAAAACTTAATAAAGATGCTCTCAAACAATCCTTTGAGAGCATTGTGCAAAGACATGAATCCTTGCGTACAAACTTTGTAGAAAAAGAAGGTGTTGCCCTTCAACAAGTAAACCAAAGGGATGACTTCACTATAGAAGAGATTGTGTGTAAAGAAACAGAGATACACACCCTCAGTCAAAAGATACTCTCCACCCCTTTTGATTTAGAAAAAGATATGCTCTTTAGAGTCACACTTTTTACCCTAGATACACAAACACACTACCTCCTTGTCAATATGCATCACATTATCTCTGATGGTTGGTCTATGGGTATCTTAATTGAAGAGTTTATCATGCTTTATACAGCTTATATGCATGCACAAGAGAATCCTTTGCTTCCTTTAGAGATACACTATGGAGATTATGCCCTTTGGCAAAGAGCATATTTAAGCGGAGAAATTCTAGAAACAAAATTGGCATACTGGAAAGATACCCTCTTGGGTGTAGAACCCTTAGCCCTTCCTACAAGCTATACACGACCCAATATCCTAAGCCACAAAGGACAAAGTATCTCCTTTAGTATCGATAAAGAGATAAGCACAAAACTCAATCAACTCTCAAGAAAGTATGATGTAACCCTTTTTATGACTTTACTCAGTAGCTTTGGATTGCTTTTACATCAATATAGTGGTAAAGAAGATATCTACTTAGGCACCTATGTCTCAGGAAGAAATACCCTTCAAGTAGAGCCACTCATTGGTTTTTTTGCAAATCCATTGGTACTTAAACAGTCTTTCCAAAAAAATATAAAATTTCATACACTATTACAACAAACCAAAGAACATACATTGCATGCCTACGAACATCAAGATCTGCCTATAGAAAAGATTATTGATGCACTCACACTACCAAGAGACACCTCGGGTTCACCTTTGTTTCAAGTGATGTTTATTTTACACAATACCCAAGAAAAACGTATTGAATTGCCAAATCTCTCTATTACATCACAAACATTACCAAGAGATGTCTCTCGCTTTGAAATAACTTTAGATATGCAAGAGCGTCAAGGCATACTTCATGGCACCCTAGAATACGCCACAGACCTCTTTAGTCAAAGCTACATAGAAGCCATGATAACACATTTCAAGATATTGCTAGAAGCCATTGTTAAAGATGAAACACAGCTTCTTTCAAGCTATTCACTCTTAACCAAAGAGGAGAAAAAACAATTACTAGTAGAGTATAACGATACCAAAGCACCCTATCCTAAAGAGAAGACCATTCATCAACTCTTTGAGGAGCAAGTCAAACGTACCCCTGAGAATATAGCAGTTATCTATGAAGATAAAACACTTACCTATGCACAACTCAATACACACGCAAACCAACTGGCACACTATCTAATTAAACAAGGGGTGCAACCAGATAGTTTGGTTGCACTCTGTGTAGAGAGATCTTTGGATATGATGATAGGGATATTGGCTATTTTAAAAGCTGGGGGAGCTTATGTGCCTATAGATCCTAGCTATCCTGCAGGAAGAATAGCACATATGCTAGAAGATACACATGCCACAGTGTTACTCACCCAAGCATCTCTAGTCTCCCAACTTCCAAAAACACACAGCAACATACTGACGATAGATACGCTTGATGTCTCTGGGGAGAAAAAGAGTCATCCTAAAACAGCAGTCACCTCACATCATTTAGCCTATGTCATTTATACCTCAGGGTCTACAGGCAAACCTAAAGGCGTGATGGTGGAGCATGGTGGGGTGGTAAAT
>QNZW01000119.1 GCA_003978375.1 Sulfurovum sp. | reverse complement strand
AGACGTTTACGTACGACTGGATCTAGTGATTTTTTACGAATACGAATGCTCTCTGGTGTAATTTCAACCAATTCATCATCTTCTATCCATTCCATCGCAGACTCAAGCGTTATCTCTCTAGGTGTCACTAGTTTAATGGCATCATCTGCACCTGAGGTTCTCATGTTTGTCAATTGTTTCCCTTTGAGTGGATTGACATCTAGGTCACCTGGTCTAGCACTCTCGCCGATAACCATACCTGAGTAAACTTTATCTTGTGGTTTAATAAACATTACGCCTCGAGATTGAAGGTTGAAAATAGAGAAAGCTACGGCTTCGCCATTGTCCATACTCACCAATGCACCTGGTGTTCTGCTTTCTACTGTACCAGAGTAAGGTCTGTATTCCAAATAAGAGTGGTTCATGATTCCCTCTCCTTTGGTGTCTGTTAAAAATTCATTTCTAAAACCTATCAATCCTCTGGCAGGAATCTCAAACTCTAACCTAACTGTACCATCAGGCATAGGTGTAAGAGAAGTCATATTGGCTTTTCTTTTTCCTAATTTTTCTATGGCAACGCCTTGAAACTCTTCTGGGACATCTACGACTAAATGCTCAAACGGTTCCATTTTTACACCATTTTCTTCTTTTACCACAACCTCTGGACGCGCAAGCATAAATTCAAACCCTTCACGTCTCATATTCTCTGCCAAAATACCAATCTGAAGTTCACCACGACCAGAAACCTTGAAAGAAGCATCTCCCATCGGCTCCATTCGCATTGCAATATTTGTCTCCATCTCTTTTTCAAGACGCTCTTTGATTTTGTTTGAGGTGACATGCTTACCCTCTTGCCCAGCTAAAGGTCCATTGTTTACAGACATAATAACTGAAAGTGTAGGCTCTTCAACGTGCATCGGGTCAAGTGCTACTGGGTTTTGTGGATCACAAATAGAATCACCTACATCAATATCGGTAAATCCTGCAATCGCCACAATATCACCTGCTTCTGCTTCATCAATATCGATACGATCAAGCCCCTTAAATCCAATAAGCTTGGAAACACGTGATTTAGATTTGGAACCATCTGCTTTTACCAAAAGATACTCATCACCTTTTTTCACTTTTCCGTTAAAGATACGTGTAATCCCAATACGTCCCACAAAGTTATCAGAGTCTAGGGTAAAGACTTGTGCCTGAGTATCCGCATCAGCAGAACCTTGTGGATAAGGCACTTTTGTAAGAATGGCTTCAAAGAGTGGTGTCATATCTTTGTTTTCATCTTCCATCTCCCACTTTGCATAGCCATCTCTTGCTGCTGCGTAAAGTACTGGAAATTCAAGCTGTTCTTCGTTGGCATCAAGTGCCACAAGGAGATCAAATACTTCATCCATCACTCTATCTGGCTCTGCACCGTCTTTATCGATTTTATTAATCACAACCACAGGAATAAGACCAAATGCAATTGCTTTTTTCAAAACAAATTTAGTCTGAGGCATGACGCCCTCTTGTGCATCGACAAGAAGAAGTACACCATCTACCATTTTAAGTACACGCTCTACCTCACCACCAAAATCGGCGTGACCTGGGGTATCTATGATGTTAATCTTGTGATCACCATAAGTAATAGCAGTATTTTTAGAAAGAATGGTGATGCCTCTCTCTTTTTCAATATCATTAGAGTCCATTGCTCTTTCTTGAACTTCTTGATGAGCTGCGTAAGTACCAGACTGTTGTAGAAGTTGGTCGACAAGCGTTGTTTTGCCATGATCAACGTGTGCAATAACGGCAATATTTTTAATTTTTTGCATAAAATGTCCTAAAGTGAAGGTTTTAACCTCTATAAATTTTTCGCGAATTATAGCAAAAACTTACTATATAGTAGATTTTATAGACTTAGTCCGTATATTTCATGATAGGTTTTCATGGCATACCTATCTGTCATAGCTGCAATATAGTCTGCTATCACACGCTCTTTTTTGCGTACCTCAAACAACTCTTTTTGGGAAGGAGGAAGTAAATCATTGTCTTCTCTAAATGCTTGATAGAGTCCTTTGATACACTGCTTTCCTGCATACATTTTTCTGGCTATTTTTTCATGTGTATAGAGTGTTGTAAAAAGCAATTTTTTAAGCACTTTTAACTCACTGGCTGTTTGCTTTGAAAAGCCTAATGGAAGTTTTTGTTTTGCATCGAGTGTAGCAGCAATTGGGATGGATTGTCGGTAGGTTTTTACACCCTCTTTGGTATTTTCTATAAAATCTTCTACAAGCAATGTAATAAGTCCTGCTACAAAACGATGGCGATAAAGTTTTTCATCTCTTCCAATGCCCTCTTTTTGCACCATTGCATCTACTCTTTTACATAATTTATTTTCTAATAAATCATCAAAGCTAATAAGTCCATACTTTATCCCATCATCAATATCATGTGAAGTATATGCTATCTCATCTGCATGGTCTACTACCATTGCTTCTAGACTAGGATGTTTTTTTAATGCAAAACGCTTATCTAAGTGTTCTAAAAAGGGTTTTTCATAGGGATAAGAGTGTTTTAATACACCTTCTAAAGTCGCAAAAGTAAGGTTAAGTCCATCAAAATTTTTATAACGTTTTTCCAGTTTTGTTAGCACCCTAAATGATTGAAAATTATGTTCAAATCCCAAAACTCTACCGTCTTTTTTTAGCTGTCTGTCTAGCTCATCTCCTCCCACATGACCAAAAGGGGTATGCCCTAGGTCATGAGACAAGGCAATAACCTCAGCCAGTGTTTCATTAAGATTTAGCATACGAGAGAGTGTTCTGGCAATTTGAGACACCTCTAACGAGTGTGTAAGTCGTGTACGAAAATAATCACCTTCATGATTTAAAAAAACCTGTGTTTTGTACTCTAAGCGTCTAAAAGAAGAACAATGGACTACCCTGTCTCTGTCTCTTGCGTAAGGATCTCGAAAATCTTCTTTGAACTTAAAAAAACGTGCATTGGGTTCCATAGTGCTACCTTTAAAAATTAGTGCTATAATTGTATCAAATTATCTATAGGTTTTATGATGGAAAAAATAACCATGTACCATATTGAATACGAAAAACCAAAGGTCACACTTTTACAAGAGTCTGGCTTGGGCGTATCAGAAATCGCTGCACGTACCTGCTATGACTCTTTTGAAAACTCTGAAAATGATTGTATTAAAAATGCCATGCAAAAAATGGATATTGCTGCTATCAATGCTATTGCAGAATCTGATTTATTAAGCAATCTAGCTTGGGTGCATCACCATCATTCTATTATAGAACATGCCACACTTAGTTTTTTGGTACAAGGTACAAGCAGAGGTGTTTTACAAGAACATGCCCGTCATAGAATCCAAGCTATCTCTGTACGATCTACGCGTTACACAATGTCTTCTGTCATTAATGCTTTTACTGCTTCTCAAGAGAGCGAGGATGGCTTCGCTTTTTTTTTAGAAAAAGTACTTGCTTTAAATCTTTTCGTCATTACCGATAAGGTGTATCTAGAGATAGAAATTCGCTCTATTTATGATAAATTTATGTTTCAATATAGAAGAGATGAGGAGTATTTAAAAAATGCTGTTGCAAAATCTTCTTTACCTTACCTTGAAACATTTAAAGGAAACGCCCATGCGCTTTATGAAGCATTAGAAAAAGGAAAGAAAAAACGTAATGTGGGTGATGGATTTAAACATATTGTCTCGGACAATTGGAAAGTAGATATGGTTGTTACTTTTAATATACGCAGTCTTAAAAACTATTTTGATTTACGTGATTCAGGTGCTGCTTGGTTTCAAATACAATGGCTAGCACAAGAGATGAAAAAAGCAACGCCCTTAAAATATTTAAAACTCATTGACAAAAAATATAAAGAAAATGAAAAAAAATAGAACCTTATAACTAACATTAAGTTATAATGCTTGTAAAAAATTTTAGGAAATCTTTTGTATTATTTAAAAACATTTATATTACTCTTTTTATTATCGCCTATTCTTTATGCCGAGGCCATTAGTCAAAATAGTATTTCTGCACAAATACAAAACACTCTTCAAAGACATCTAAAAGGTCAAAACAGACCTATTGTAGAACAAATGTATAGAAGTATAAATTACCATCCTATTTGGATAGGAAATGGAAATAGCCGTAAATTACGCCAACTTATGAGTGATTTAAAAGATCCTCTTTTTAACTATAAAAATAAATCTTTTGATCAAGAATCTATTAAACAACTCTTTTTTCAATTAGACACAGGAGAGATTCCTGAATACAAAAGAGCTTCTGTTTATGCAAGAATTGATGTAATGTTGTCTAACTCTTATGTACGTCTTGTTCGTTTTATTGTCCAAGGAGATGTAGATTGGAATTTAGTACAGAAAAAATTAAAAGCCTTGGCAAAAAGTGATGATATCAAATCCCATTGGGAAATGTCATTTAAACCTTTTCCTAATATAAGTACGCTTACTTCTGCAGCACTTCATGGCAACACCCATGCGTATTTAACCTCACTTATTCCTATGCAATCACACTATTTTAAACTTATTAAAATACTTAAAAAATATCAAAACATGCACAATGTTCCACAAATACCTTATAGCAACAAGGTACTAAAACTAGGCAATAGTGACAATCGTGTAAAAATTATTAAAAAGCGTTTACAGCTTTCTGGAGACTATCCAAAAAATGCTCCTATCAATAGTAAGTTTGATGCCCGTCTTAAAAATGCTGTAATAACCTATCAAAGACGTTATTTGTTAAAAGTTGATGGCATGGTAGATAAAACAACTACCTATTATATGAATCAACCTATCAGTAAAAATATTCAAGCTATTATGACAAACCTTGACAAAACAAAACTCTATCCTAAACATTTTGAAAACGAATATGTTGAAGTAAATATTCCTGATTTTACACTTCGTTACTATAAAAATGGTAGACGTATATCAAAAATGGATTTAATCGTTGGTCGTATTGATAGACCTACCCCTCTTTTTAATAATTATATTCGCTACATGGTACTTAACCCTACTTGGACTATTCCTAATAACCTTATTAAAAGAGACTTAATTCATGTGGTTAGAGAAAATCCTATGTATCTTAAAGAAAATAATATACATGCATTCTCTGGAAATAAAGAGATATCAGTTACTTCAAGTATGTTAGACCCATATGAAAATAATAGTAGACGCGTACCCTACCGTTTTGTACAATTTCCAGGTGAAAACAATGCCCTTGGACGTGTAAAATTTATGTTTCCAAATAAATATGCTGTTTATCTCCATGATACAGACAATAAAACACTTTTTGATCGTCGTTATAAAATTTATAGTTCTGGTTGTATGCGGGTTAAAAAACCTTATGAACTTATGAAAATACTTTTAAGCCATACACGAGGATATTCACAGGGTAGACTAGATGCTATTTTTGCTACAAATAAACCAACCACTATCAAATTAAATAAGCCAATTCCTGTACATATTGTCTATTTCACTGTTTACGAAGAGGATGGATTGGCTTATTTTAAACATGATATTTATCTGTATGATATGATTATTCAACAATCAACATTTGGTTATAGAAAATCTTCATTTAGTATTCCTAAAAAACGTATGATTCAAATCAAGAAAAAAGAACAAAAACCACTTTCTAATTAATTTTTACGCTAAAGAGAACCTCTAAAACATTATTTTTTACGCATCTTTACCCTTTGAAGATGTGTAAGCGTAATTGCCATAGCATCTGTAATATCTAAAGGTTTTATCTCTTTTTTAATACCAAACAATCTTTTTACCATAAATGCTACTTGCTCTTTATTTGCTTTGCCGTTACCTGTGACTGCTTTTTTTACTTGAAGGGCCGTGTATTCATAAAAAAATCCTATCTCTTGAAGTATTTTTAAACATAAAGCCCCTCTAAATTGTGCCAATTTTATTACAGATTTTGGATTATATGCAAAAAAGATATCTTCAATAGCCACTTCGTCTATTGGATGTTTTTTTAAAATAATGTCAATTCCCTCCACCATCTCCACCATCTGGGCTTGTAACTCTTTTTCTTTCATTTTAAGTAGCCCTGCTTCTACCAGTGAAAAATTTAATCCATCAAAATGGATGATACAATAGCCTAAATTACGACTTCCTGGGTCTATTCCTAATATATTCATTCACACCTTTGTTCACATAGTGAATATTTTTATTCATCTAGCTTTTCTAGTGCTATTTTAGCTAATATAAGCTAAAATGCTATAAGTTATTCACATTATGCTTTCAAACTTAATACTATGATGTGAAAATAAAGCAAGGATACCCTAAAGATGAATATAGGACAAAAAGTACTTTTTGAACTTAAAAAAGAAATTTCTCAAACTGAATATGACCGCTATATTAAAAAACTTATATATGATACAAAACACTCTAGATCAAATATCGTCTATTTTTTAGCTCCCAATATGATTGTGGCAAAATGGATTAAAACCAAATATACAGAAAAATTAATACATCTTTTTGAACTACAAAATGGTATAAAACCTAAAATAGAAATTACCGTAAACTCTCAACAAAATAAAATTATTGTACCCACAACAAAAAGCAGTGCTGATAAAAATAGTTCAAAAAGCACCCATCTAAATCCTTCACTTACTTTTGAAAGTTTTATTGTGGGAGATTCTAATCAATTTGCCTATACTACCGCTAAATCTGTTGCAGAAAAACCTGGAAAACAATATAATCCACTTTTTATTTATGGAGGTGTAGGCTTAGGAAAAACGCATTTACTTCAAGCCATCGGTAACTATCATATTCATTTAGGTAAAACTGTTATTTATACTACACTTGAACAATTTATGAACTCTTTTACTTCCCATTTACGTTCACAAACTATGGATAGATTTAGAGATAAATTTAGAGAATGTGATCTATTGCTTATAGATGATATACAATTTTTAAGTAGAAAAGAACAAACCCAAGAAGAATTTTTTCATACCTTTAATGAACTTTATAATACCAATAAACAAATAGTCATTACTGCTGATCGTGCACCCAATAAAATAGCTGGTTTAGTAGATAGACTTAGAACACGGTTTGAGTGGGGCTTAATGGCCGATATTCAACCACCAGGATTAGAAACTAAAATTGCTATTATTCAAAAAAAATGTGAACTTGATGGGATTGTACTTAACAATGAAATTATCAATTATATTGCTACAAATATGGGAGATAATATACGAGAAATTGAAGGTACTATTATTAAACTCAATGCCTTAAGCTCAATGCTAAACCAAGAGATTACTTTAGATTTTACTCAAAATGCCATTAAAGATCAAATAAAAGAAAAAAAAGAAAATATTACCATTGATGATATTATAAAAATAGTTTCACGTGAACTCAATATAAAGCCTTCAGATATTAAATCAAAAAAACGTACAAAAACTGTTGTAAATGCTAGAAGAACCGCGATATATCTAGCTAGAAATCTGACACCTAATTCTATGCCTCAAATTGCACTTTATTTTGGGATGAAAGATCATACAGCTATCTCTCATGCAATGAAAAAAATTCATGAAATTATAGATAATGATGAAAATTTTAAAGTACTCTTAGAAGAACTTTCAAATAAAGTACACACCGATAGTAGCACTTTATAAAAACATCTCTAAAAACTTGAATAAAAAAAAGATATAATTTTAATAGTGAATAAATGTGAATGATGATATATACTTATTGTTCCATCAAATAACAGTAATTTAGGTGACAGAGATGTTTTTCACATTTTCATAGTATACTACTACTATCTACTAAATTATTATAAAATAAGGAAAGTTAATGAAGATAAAAGCAAATAAGCAAATCATAGAATCTCTACTTATTAATTTACAACCTTTTTTAGAAAAGAAAGATGCCAGTCAAATTACTTCTCATATACTCTTTAAAACCAATAATGATAAATGTATTGTAAAAGCAACTGATTCTGAAATAGGTTTAAAAATTATTACTGATAATATTACTGTGGAAGAAGAAGGAGCATTTACAGCCAACGGAAAAAAACTTCTTGACATTATACGTATATTAAAAGATGATGAAATTACTTTAGAAAAATTAGATGATACGCTTGTGATTAAACAAAAAAATTCTAAATTTAAACTGCCTACTTTTGATGCAAATGCTTATCCTTCTTTTCCTACTATAGAAAATAAACCACAAATTACATTAGATTCATTAACACTCATACAAAATCTTAAAAAAATATCTCCTGCTATTGATACCAATAATCCTAAATTTGAACTCAATGGAGCACTTATAAATATTAAAAATAATTCTACAGATTTAGTAGGAACAGATACAAGAAGATTAGCAATAGCCTCTATAGAAGGAAATAATAGTGAAGAGATATCAATTATTATTCCTAAAAAAGCTATTTTAGAGATACAAAAACTTTTTTTAGATGAAATAAATATTCATTTTGATGAAACGAATCTTATTATCAGCAATGAAAATTATTTTTTCTATACAAGACTTATTAATGGAAAATTTCCAGATTATCAACGAATCATCCCATCTTCTACAAAATTTCAAATTGTTTTGCCTAAAAAAGAGATGATAGAAGCTATTAAGATGATTACTACTATCTCTCAAGAGATAAAAATGATATTACTTTCTAATGCTATTATTTTTGAATCACTTAGTGCAGACAATATAGAAGCAAAAACTGAAATAGAAGTAGATACAGGACTTGATGATAAATTTGAAATTTCATTTAATAGTAAATATCTTTTAGATTTTATTTCACAAATCAATACAAATGACTTTGTAATGGAATGTAATGAAAGTTCTCTGCCATTTATTGTAAAAGACAATAATTTTATTACAATTATTATGCCAATTGTTGCATAAAAGAAGGAAAAATACTAAATGAGTGAAAAGCAAACAAAATATATTTTTGTTACAGGAGGCGTATTAAGTTCATTGGGGAAAGGAATTACAGCGGCAAGTATAGGTACATTACTTAAACATACAGGGCTACGTGTAGGTGTTTTAAAACTTGATCCTTATATCAATGTAGACCCTGGTACTATGTCACCACTAGAGCATGGAGAAGTTTTTGTGACCAAAGATGGTGCTGAAACAGATCTTGATTTAGGACATTATGAAAGATTTTTAGATACTTCTCTTACTCAAAATAATAACTTTACGACAGGACTTGTTTATAAAACAGTAATAGAGAATGAACGTAAAGGAAAATATCTTGGTAAAACCATTCAAGTAGTACCCCATATTGTCAATGAAATAAAAGAACGTATTTTTCGTGCAGGAGAGGGAAAAGATATACTTATTGTTGAATTAGGAGGCACAACGGGAGATATAGAAGGTTTACCATTTTTAGAGACAATTAGACAAATAAAACATGAACTTAGCCGTTCAAATGTAATGAATATTCATGTAACACTTTTGCCTTATATCAAAGCAGCAGGTGAGCTTAAAACAAAACCAACACAACATTCTGTACAAGAACTTAGACGTATAGGTATTGCACCACATATGTTGGTATTACGTGCAGAAGTACCAGTAACCAATGACATCAAACGAAAAATTGCATATTCTTGTGATGTAGAAGAAGATTCAGTAATTGTAGCAGAAGATGCATCTACAATTTACAAAGTACCACTTAATTTTTTAGCACAAGATATTTTAATACCTATTTGTAAACAATTAGAACTTGAAAATTGTGTGCCAAAAATGGATGAGTGGTCTCATTTGGTCAATAAAATTATTATGCCAAAAGATGAAATAAAAATAGCTTTTGTAGGTAAGTATTTGGATTTAAAAGAGTCTTATAAATCATTAACCGAAGCACTTATTCATTGTGGTGCACATCTTGACAGTCGTGTGAATATAAAATGGATAGATTCTGAAAAAATAGAGAATGATGGAAGTGATAAATATCTTAATGATTGTGATGGAATACTTGTTGCTGGTGGATTTGGAGAACGTGGTATAGAAGGTAAAATAGAAGCAATTCATTATGCTAGAAAAAATAAAGTACCTTTTTTAGGTATTTGTTTAGGTATGCAACTTGCTATGATAGAGTATGCTAGAAATGTATTAGGGTTAGAAGATGCAAATTCTGTTGAATTTAATAAAAATACTTTGACACCTATTATCTATCTTATTGATGAATTTATAGATGCAGCAGGGACAAAGCAAATACGTACTTCTACTACGGCTATGGGTGGTACGTTAAGACTTGGTGAATATGAGTGCGAGACCAAAGAGAATTCTAATTTACGTCACGCCTATGATGCACCTATTATTTATGAACGACATAGACATAGATATGAAGCAAATCCTGCATATAGAGAAAAATTTGAAACACATGGTATGGAAATTACAGGAGAATCTCACGGGCTTATTGAAGCAATTGAAGTAAAAGACCATCCATGGTTTTTAGGTGTTCAATTTCATCCGGAATTTACTTCAAGATTGCAACATGCCAATCCAGCAATTTTAGCTTTTGTGGATGCATCTATGAAGCATAAAAATGCATAAAGCATATGTATAAAAACGTAACGTTTAAGACGTTAGAAAAAATTTTAAATAATCGTTTTAAAGAGGGTTTTCTCTCTCTAAAAGATCTTCCTCAACCCTCTTCATTTAAAGATATGGATAAAGCAACCAAACGCATTGTCCAAGCAATAAAAAATAAAGAAAAGATAAGCATAATAGGGGATTATGATGTTGACGGAGTAGTCTCAACCACATTAATGAAACTTTTTTTTGAGGAGATAAACTATCCTATAGAGTGGATAATACCTAACCGATTTAAAGATGGGTATGGACTCTCTGCAAATATTATTCCACGTATGGTTGGTACAGATTTGGCTATTACTGTAGACAATGGTATTACTGCGATACATGCTGCCAAACTTTGTAAAGAACAGGGTATAGAACTCATTATTACCGACCATCACCTCTTAGCTCCTGAAGTACCAAAGTGTTTTGCTATTATCGACCAAAAACAAGAAGATTGTCATTTTCCTTATTCTGATGTTTGTGGGGCACAGATAGCATGGTATCTTATTGCTTCACTTAAAAATGCTATGAAGATTAAAATCAATATGATGCCTTATATGGAGCTCACTGCCATTGCCATCATTGCTGATATGATGCCACTAAAACACATCAATAGAGCCATGGTCAATGCAGGGATAGAAGCACTCAATAAAAGTACAAAACCTGCTATAAAAGCCTTTTTAGAACACAGTCAAAAAGAGACACTGAATGCAGAAGATATAGGGTTTTTTTTGGCACCACTACTTAATAGTGCAGGACGTATGGATGATGCTAAGTATGCCGTAGAGTTTTTAGCTTCTAGCAACATTTATGATGCTAGGGTCAGACTAGGGTATTTAGTGGACTTTAACAATGCACGTAAAACCATAGAACAAGAGATAACCACTAAAGCCTTAGCACAGGTCGATCCAACAGATGAAGTCATTGTTGTGCAAGGTAAGGAGTGGCATGAGGGTGTAGTGGGCATCGTAGCTGCACGTGTGGCAAGACATCATGAAAAACCGTGTATTGTACTTTCTAACAATGCAGAAGACATACTTAAAGGAAGTGGCAGAAGTTTTGGTGCCTGTGACTTGTTTGCTATCACAGATAGCTGTAGAAGCCACTTAGAGAAGTTTGGAGGACATCAGGCAGCCATTGGTCTGT
>QNZW01000039.1 GCA_003978375.1 Sulfurovum sp. | reverse complement strand
GCTTACTAAGATTACACCTTTTTCTTTAGAGACAATTACACTCTATATGCCTACACTTATCTCTAGTATAGTGGTGGTACCTATCATACTTATTTCCAGATTATATGGAGAAGCATTATGGGGATTTTTTGCAGCTTTGTTGGGAAGTATTGCTTGGAGTTATTATAATCGTACCATGACAGGGTATTATGATACGGATATGTTCTCAGCTATGGCACCTATGTTTATACTCTATTTTTTAATGAAAAGCACGATTGATTTTACATTGAAGTCGGCACTTTTTGCTGCGATTGCAATTGCGGTGTATCCATTTTTGTATGATCAAGGTAAATCTATTGTTAATGCAATGGGACTTATCTATGCCTTTTATATGTTTATGTATCACCGTAATGACACAAATACCTATTACTCTATGATATTGGTATTTTTTGCATTACTTCCCCTTCCGATTATTGCACCATTTAATTATATAGTAAAAATCATAGTGCTTGTGATGCTCTATTTTTTCTTTAAAAGAACAAAGATACCACAAAAAAAACTGATGGTAGCCTCTGGAATACTTTTAATTTCTTTTATGTATTTTGGTAATGTATTTTCCTTAATGATCAATAAAACGATGGATTATATTGTTACTGGAACAGAAGTATCAGGACTCCATTTTTATGGGGTACATCAAACAGTTAGAGAAGCAGGTAAAATACCATTTAATACGTTTGCAAATCGTATCTCTGGTTCTGAAATAGGATTATTGCTCTCTTTTATAGGATATATTTTGTTGGTAATACGCCATAAAGCATTTATTTTGGCTTTGCCACTTATTGGCATAGGTATATTTGCACTATGGGGTGGATTGAGATTTACTGTCTACGCTGTGCCTATTGCAGCTATGTCAGCTATTTATCTTTTTTTTATTATTGGGGATTTATTTAAGGATGGCAAACTTAAATATGGGTTTATTGTTGTTGCTACGGCAATGATGCTCTATCCTAATATTACACATATTATAGGCTATAGAGTGCCAACAGTTTTAAAAAATGCTGAAGTAAAAGACCTTGCTAAGCTTAATGCCATAGCCAATGAAAAAGACTATACGCTTAGTTGGTGGGATTATGGGTATCCGTTATGGTATTACTCAGATACCAATACGCTTATTGATGGAGGGAAACATCAAAATGATAATTTTATTATCTCAACCATTATGCAAACCCCTTCAGCAGAACTCGCAGCAAACTTTAGCCGTTTGGCTGTTGAGACGTATGTAGAAGGTGTGGAGTCTCACAAAAAGTATCTTGCAGATAACAATGAAGAAAAAATTCCTGCTAAATTTAAAATGCAAAATAATGAAGGGGATATATATCATGCGGGGATTGGCCCTGTGGCAGATGTACTCTTTCGAAATAAACAAAAAGACCAAAAAGACCCTAATCTTATGTTAGCAGATATGGATAGTAGTAACTATAAACTTCCTAAAAAAACAAGAGATATTTATTTGTATCTTCCTTATAGAATGTTAAATATTTTTCCTACAGTGGCAATTTTTGGTAATTTAGATTTAACAACAGGAAAAAGCAAACGGAAGATATCATTTTATCCTACTTCTGTACGCAGTAGTGGAAAAGATGGTGTAGTGATTTTAAATAATGGCATTGTTGTAGATACAAAAAAGGGTGAAATTCGTTTGGGAAAAGAGACAAAAACATTAACACACTTTATTGTAACACAAAATACACCCACAGGTAAAATAAAATTATTTTCACAAATGTTTCACCTTGATGGAGAGTATAGTGCAGTATATATGAAAAGCCATGGAAATTTTATCGTGATGGATAATCAGACATTTAATTCAACCTATGTACAAATGTTCATACTTGGAAAATATGATAAAAATCTTTTTGATTTAGTGGTATCGTCACCCTATAGCAAAATTTATAAATTAAAAAAATAGTTTTATCCAAATAGCAAAGGTTAAGATCTACACATAATTATCGATGAATTTTCTAAGGGTTTTTGCTATGTTGGGTATCTTTTTTATAGAGATAATAGTAGAGTATAAGATAACAACATATAAAACCAAAAGCAATAAAAATATTATAGATGGAGCTATTGGCATAGTAGGTGGAGAGTAGCATACTAGGAAGAATGCTCACCCATATAAAAACAGAAGTAAGTGGATTGTTTTTTGTAATTTGTCTATAGATAAGCATATGTAAATGATAGCTATCTGGTTGCATAGGAGAGAGTCCTATAGAGAGTTTTCGTATGATAGAAAAGAGTACTTCCCACACAGGATAGATAAAAATAGCAAGTACATACCAAGGACTTACACTTTCATATTTACTCGCCAAAAAAATACCAATCATAGCAACGATAAACCCTAACATATAAGCACCACCATCGCCTAAAAATATTTTACCTTTTGGGAAATTAAGTATAAAAAATCCAAACGTAGCACCAAAAACAACGGTGACCATAGAAAAAATGTCATGATTGTTTTGTTCATAACTTATGACAGCAAAAGAGATGAGTATAAACAGTATCACTCCTGAAGCCAAGCCATTGAAGCCATCAATAATATTGATAGCATTCATCATACCAACAATAGCAAAGAGAGTAAAAACTGCACCCAACCAATAAGGCAATGTTATGCCTACACCCAAATACGTAACCACTGCATCAGTGAGCCATACGCCCATAAATGCAGCAATAAACTGTAAAAGAAGACGAAGTTTAGGACTGAGTGAATTATGAAAATCTTCAAAAATACCACTTAAAAAAGCAAAGAGTATAGAAGGTATAAACTCTAAACCAAGAGGAATAAAAGCAAGAGGAACAAGTCCAAAAAGAATACCAATGCCACCAGCACGTGGGGTAGAGTTGGTATGAAAATTTTGAGGCTTATCTTCTTCATTGTTGTCGATAAACAGATGATATTTATGTGTAAAATATATAACCACCAAAAGGGTGATAAAAGCGATAAAGAAGGCATAGAGAAAGAGTTTTAGCATTTAGTGTACTTTGTATTTTTTTTATATTATACACTAGCTTTATTACTACACAATTAACTCACGATAAGAAAGTAGTATTTGTAGGCAAACGATAATGTTTACAAGAGAAGATTAGTTATAATCTTTGTGTTGGATATAAGATCCAAAATTTATTATTTCAAAAGGAAAAGAATAATGCTAAAAAAAATGATGATAGCCGTTGCGCTATTGGCAACCACAACACTATTTGGAATGAGTCTTAGTCAACTCAATTCAGCTTCAAAATCAGAACTTATGGAAATCAATGGGATAGGTGATGTAAAAGCAGATGCCATTATAAAAGAGAGAAGAAAAGGTAAGTTTAAGTCTTTTGAAGATGTGCAAAGAGTAGAAGGTATTGGTGAACAAACAGCATCAAACATTCAACATAATGTAAAATCTAGTGCAGATGTAAAAAAAGTTACAAAATCTACTAAAAAAAGAGCAACTTCACATAAAAAAGATGCCAAAGAAACAGTATCTAAAAAGAAAACAGCAGCTAAAAAAGATATAGAAGAGAGATCTGCAAAGAAAAGCAAAGGTAAAAAAACAAAAGAAAAAGCTGAAAAAAAATCTAAACGTAAAATAAAATCGATGGATGATAAGCAAAAAGAGTTAAAAACCAAAGCTAAAAAAACAAAAACAAAAAGAACAAAAGCAAAAAAAACCAAAAAAACAAAGTCAAAAAAGAAAAACTAACTAGTGTGATGATACACTAATGCCACCATCTTAAAAGATGGTGAGCATGATTGGCTATACACAATAAAAAACATCTCTAAAATTTAATAGAAAGAAAAAAATCCTCCTTAACCTCATTTACGATACAATCACATAATTTATATGATAAGGTATGATGATGTCAGTTGTTACACGTTTTGCACCCTCTCCCACAGGCTACTTACATATTGGTGGTTTACGAACGGCTCTCTTTTCTTGGCTTACAGCTAAGCATAATAATGGAAAGTTTTTACTGCGTATAGAAGATACTGATATGGCACGTAATTCTGAAGAAGCCAAAGATGCCATCTTAAAAGCTTTTGAATGGGTAGGGATGGAGCATGATGGCGAAGTAGTTTATCAGTCTAAGCGTTTTGAACTTTACAAAAAGTATATAGACCAGCTATTAGAAGAGGGTAAAGCATATAAGTGTTATATGACCAAAGAGGAATTAGCAACTTTGCGTGAAGAACAGATGGCAAAAAATGAGCGTACTCGTTATGATGGGCGTTACCGTGACTTTACAGGCACACCACCAGAGGGTGTAGATCCTGTTATTCGTATCAAAGCGCCACAAGAAGGGACTATTTCATTTGTTGATGGTATCAAAGGCGAAATAAACATTGCAGCCTCTGAAGTAGATGATTTTGTCATCGCACGTGCAGATGGTGCACCCACATATAATTTTGTGGTGGCGATTGATGATGCATTGATGGGGCTAACTGATGTGATACGTGGAGATGATCATCTTTATAATACACCTAAGCAAATAGTGGTGTATCAAGCCTTAGGATTTAAAATACCAAATTTTTATCATGTGGCAATGATAAACAATGAGCAAGGTAAAAAACTTTCCAAGCGTGATGGTGCAACCGATGTGATGGCGTATAAAACTATGGGTTATTTGCCCGAAGCATTGTTAAATTTTCTTGTGCGTTTAGGGTGGAGTCATGGAGACCAAGAGATATTTAGCCTTGAAGAGATGATTGCACTTTTTGATCCGCATAATATCAACAAGTCATCCTCAAATTATAATTTAGATAAATTGCTTTGGCTTAATGCACACTATATTAAAGAAGCATCTGATGAGAAACTTATAACACTTCTTAAAGATTTTGGTGTTGATTTGACTGGCAATGAAAAGGCATCAGATATTTTACACGCTACCAAAGAGAGAGGCAAAACACTTGTAGAATTAGCAACACAAATCAAGCTTATCTTGCATGCACCTCAAAGTTATGATGAAAAATCATCTAAAAAAGCCTTCAAAGGTGAAGCCAAAGAGATATTGGGTACCTTCGTACAAATGCTGAAAGAAGCACACCCTACTACGCAGGAAGCTTTTCATGCAGTGATGGAAAAGATAGTAGAAGAAAAAGAGATAGGTTTTGGGAAAATAGGTATGCCTTTACGTGTGGCACTTATGGGAAGTATGACAGGAGCAGGTATGGATGAAGTAATGAGCATTTTAGGTACAGATGAAACGATTAAGAGGATTGAGAAGGCAATAATAACAGCCATGTAATGTATATTTGCACTTGCAAATATACAATGAAGCATATTTGATATAATGTCATCAGCAATATTTTCGCTTTTAGGGAAAGGAAATTTTAATGACAGACATAATGGAGTTTTTACCTACATATATTTTTATCATTGTGAGTGGACTACTTACATTTACCGCAATTGGACATATACTTTATCAAAAACGTTCTCCTACAGGGATGATTTCATGGATAATGGCTATTCTTTTTTTGCCTTTGATTTCTGTACCACTTTACTTTGTAATAGGCATACGCAAACGTGAAAGCAAACACAAAAAAGCATATGTAAATTTTCATAAACCAGACCAACATGAAACATACACGGTTGATGACTCTAGTCATGGTATATTGGGCATTTTAGAAAAAAATGGTATACCTCAAGCGACCACAGGTAATCATTTTGAATTTATTTTTAGTAGCACAGATGCCTATGAAAGAATATTAAAAGAGATACACCGCTCCACACAGAGTATAGATTTTTCTACGTATTTGTTTGAATTTGACAAAACAACAGAAGTGATTTTAGAAGCATTGACGCAAAAAGCAAAAGAAGGTGTACGCGTACGTTTGCTTTTAGATTTGGTGGGTTCACTAAAAATTTATTTTAATCAACGTAAATTTAAGTCACTTAGAGAGGCTGGAGGAGAAGTAAATTTTTTTGTATCTATTAAAAAACGTCCTTTTCAAAATTATTTAAATCTAAGAAATCATCGTAAAATATATCTTTTTGATAAAGAACGACTTTTAAGTGGAGGCATGAACTTAAGTAATGATTACATGGGAGAAGAAGATGGGAATAGACGCTGGAAAGATCTGATGTACACACTTGAAGGGCCTTCGGTGAATGATTTTTATTCTATTTTTCAAAATGATTGGGAGTACGCAACAAAAGAGAGACCCAAAAAAGATTTTGTGCATAAGACAGTGTATAGTGGCACACAAATAGTGCAGGTAGTTCCTTCTGGCCCAGATATTCCAAAGGATGCACTTTATGAAGCACTATTGGATGCTATTTATAATGCCAAAGAACGTATTTGGATAGTCACACCCTATTTTGTTCCTGATGACAATTTAGTACAAGCCCTAATAGTCGCACAACATAAGGGCGTAGATGTGAAGCTCATCACCCCAAAAACATCTGATCATCTCTTGTCAGATTTGGGAAGAAGCTCTTATATGAGAGAGCTTGATAATGTTGGTGTAGATGTCGTACTTTATGAAGGTGGGATGTTACATGCCAAGGCAATACTTTTTGACAATGAAGGAGGCATGGTTGGTTCGGTTAATTTAGATAATCGTAGTCTATTCCTCAACTATGAAGTTGTCACCTTTGTCTATTCAGAAGCATTTATCAAAAATCTAGAAATATGGATGGAAGAACTTATGAAAAGTGCTTCCATAGGGATGCAGAAAGTAACAAAACGAAGAGAAGCTGTTGAAAATATTATGAAAGTTTTTGCACCATTGCTATAATAAAAAGTATGGTGTTTATGTCTTAATGCTTTTTCATTAAAGTGTCGCAAAGTGGATAGACATAGTAATACGGTTAATGGTAGGATAATCTATCGAAGATGTATATTTTCTTATCTTTATAGGAAGATAGACTAAATTTTAAAGGGGAAGTAATGGCAGTATTTACAGCATATCTATTTGATGGAAGCAGAACAGCCCAAAAAGTGTTAGATGCATTGGAAGACTCACCTAATGCGTATGTATGGATTGATGATGTTGCGGTGGTTTCTAAAAAAGAGGATGGACGTTTAAAAATTCATAGTACTTGGGCACAAGATGAGACTGGCAAGACTGGCTTTGGTTGGGGTGCTTTTACGGGGGGTCTTCTTGGTTTGATGATTAACCCAGCTGCGGCACTTGCTGGTGCAGCTGTAGGTGGCTCACTTTGGGGATTGTTTGGGTTGGGAGTAGATGAAATAGTCGATGATCCAGAGCTAGACAAATTTGGAAAAGAGTTAAAAAAAGATACATCCGCTTTGGTTTTAGTCACGCAAGAGGGTTATGAAAATGAATATGAAACGGCACTTACGCCATTTAACGGAAAACTCATCCAAACAAATCTTGATGAAACGGATGTGAAGTATATTAAAGACAAAATAAAACATGCCACAAAATAATGTCTAGATAAAAGTTATCGTATTATTTAGATTGAATATTTTTTGTTTTTTTTAAAAATAATTTTAATGACTTTTGTGCTTTGTTGTCTAGGTTGTAATGAATGTAGCTTAGATACCAAGTAAGTTGTTGTGGGGTAAGCCCCCTTTTTTTTGCCTCTTTTTTTAAAATATATTGTGGAATTTTAACACGGGTATGGGCAAAGGTATGAGCAAGTTTCTGAATGTATTTTCCATGTTTGTTATAGCAAAGTCTAGCAAATACAAAAGGCAGTCCTGTTTTTTCATACCATGCTGTTGCCAAATCAATGCCTTCTCCTCCATCTAAATAATACTTAAGTGCGACATCACCAATGAGTACTTTTCCTTCAAGATGAAGTACTTTGGCTAAAGCATTTGAAGTAGCAGATGCGGGATCATTTTCTTGCATACCTTCTAAAAGAAAGACACTATATACCTCTTTATGTGCAATAATACCCAAGCTGGTACAACGACATTTACGAGACTCAACAGAAGAGATAAAAGCTGCATGGATAGATCTTCTTTTGAGTGCTTTGTTAATGCGTGAAGGTACTGCACGCTTATAATGCAATGACATTTTTGCACTATTGTGAGAGATGTAGCGTTTTAAAAAAAGCTGAAAAGGTAAAAGATTAAGATAACTAATAGTACCAAATAGCATCATAACCTCCCATTTAAGCGTAATTATACCAAACAAGATTTATAATCGAGATAAGATGAAAGAAAGGAATTTCTTATGATAAAAGTAGAATTTTTAGGACCTATAGGTAAAGCACCTTTAGAAATGGAAGCAGATACTTTAGCAGATGTCTCTATAAAGCTAAAAGAAGACAGTACTTTAAGAGAGTGGCTAGAGAAGTGTGCAGTAGCACTCAATGATACTATGGTGAATGACCTTGGTATTGTACTTAAAGATGGAGATAAAGTTTCCATCCTACCTCCTGTGTGTGGTGGCTAGGAAGTGGAGCTATATAATGGTCCACTTGATGTCAAAGAGATATTTGGTCGCTGGTTAGATGAACAAGCAGACTCTAATTATGGTGCCTACATCCCTTTTGTGGGTACCATACGTGCAGAAGATGACATTGAGGCATTGAGCTTTGATATCTATGAACCGGTGCTTCAGACATGGTTTGATACTTGGCAAGAAAAGGCTAAGGCATTGGGTGCGGTAGTAAAAATGGCACATGCCAAAGGTGATGTGCCTGTGCATACTTCTTCGTATGTCTCAGCAGTTTTTTCGCCCAAACGTCGTGTGGCACTTGAACTCATAGACGTGTTTGTAGAGGACTTTAAAGCCAATGCTCCCATTTGGAAGTATGATGTGAAAAATGGTGAGCGTATTTACGCTGCAGATAGGAGTACAGCAATGAATGGAGCAGGATTATTAGCATGATGCATTTTGATGAATCAATAGAGATGATAAAAAATATTGAGATAAACAACGATAAAACAAAAAAACTTTATCTTGTTGATGCTCTAGGATATGTATTGGCAGAAGATATTATAGCAGCACATAATGCCCCTGCATTTCCTACTTCAGCGATGGATGGTTATGCGATTATTCATGAAGATATGGCACTTGGTAGACTTAAAATTGCTAGTATCAATCCAGCAGGCTCTACATTACAAGATGAGGTTATAGGAGGAACGTGTATTAAAACTTTTACCGGTTCACTCATGCCTCATGGGGCTGATACACTGATTCCTATTGAAAATGTGGAAGTGGATAGAGATGAAATTGTCATTAAAGAGGAAGTGCCTCAAGGATTTTCTATTCGTGAAGTAGGAGAAAATTATGCCAAAGGAGAGTTACTTATTCCTAAAGGTACGAAGATAGATTTTCCACAAATCGGTGTGATGGCATCTTTGAATATAGCCAATGTTTTGGTATATGAGAAGCCAACAGTTGCTATTATTTCTACAGGATCAGAGTTGCTTGAATTGGGTCAAGAACAGACCAATAATGCACAAATTCGTTCATCTAATAATTATATTTTAGAAGCAATAGTCAAAAAATATGATGGTATTCCTTTGCAACTTGGATGTATTAAAGATGATAAAACGACGATTACTAAAGAGATCTCCAAAGCATTAGAAAAATCCGATATTGTTGTGACTTCAGGTGGCATGAGTGTAGGTGATTTTGATTTTGTAAAAGATGTTATTAGGGAGCTTGGATGTGAAGTCATTTTTAAAGGAGTACGTGTGAAACCAGGACAACACATTATGGTAGCACGAAAAGAAGATAAATTTATCGTAGGGCTACCAGGTTTTGCGTATTCTTCTACTGTCACTGCATTGCTATATCTTGTGCCCCTTATAGAAAAATTTCAAAAAGGACACAGTACACTGCATCAAGTAAAAGCAAAACTAAGAGAACCTTTTGTAAAACGTGCAAAAAAAGCAGAATTTACAGCATGTAATGTGACACTTTTGCAAGGAGAGTATTATGTTGACTTTGCAGACAAAAAAATAGGCTCATCGGCGATACTTACCAATATGCTTGGTAATGTAGCACTCCTCATTACTTCAGAAGATGATACCTCAAAAGAGATAGGCGATGAAGTAAATGTTTTACTTTTAGGCTAAAGTGAGAGAATAGACTCTCTTGCTCTTAAAAACATGGCAAATTCTGCCACTGTTTTGCATCCCATTTTTATCGCGTAACTTAATAATTCTTTATTGTTTGAATATATCATTTTAATTCCTTTGTGATAAAATATGTTAAATTGTACATAAAATTATAAAAAATATTTAAAAATATTGCAAATTGACATATTTTTAAGAAAAATTAGTATAAAATAACTTATATATATTTATTTTGAAGGAGTTATAATGATGAACTTATCTGATATTGTAGATAAATTAAAAGATATTCTTGCAGATACTACCTTAGGAAAAAAAGTATTTGATAAAGATGTGGCAGAAGCACTTAATATTCCTCAAGGTACTTTTGCTTCTATGAAAAAAAGAAATTCTATTCCCTATGAAGAGATATTAGAATTTTGTGCTTTAAAAAAAATATCGGTCAATTGGCTCTTTTTTGATCAAGCAGTCGATATGCTTAAAGAGGAGACAGAAAAGTTTTTTCAGGTGCGTTATTTTTCTGATATTCGTGCGAGTGCAGGAGGAGGGGCAGAAGTTTTTGATGAAAATTATGAAACCATCACAATCGATGAAAAAATCATGCATAATATGGTAGGCATGGGCAATACAGAGCTCGAAGCCATTCATGTAGATGGTGAGTCCATGGAACCAACCCTTCAAGACGGCAGTATCGTTTTTATAGATAGAACGCAAACAGATATTGCAAAAAATGGTATTTTTATTGCCTCTACGACAGGGGGGTTGTTTATTAAGCGTATCCAGCAACGTGCAGATGGCATGATAGAACTTATTTCAGATAATGCCCTCTATCCTCCCCAATCTATCCCTGCAGACGAAGTGATGATTGTGGGGAAAGTGGTTGGCAATATAGAAAGTCTATAGAGAACCTATGATGGCTACTTTGGACAATTCTTACTTTTTGTACTGGCTACCTTTCCTGTAAGTTTCAAGAAAGCTTCAAAAGGTCCCATTACGCTCATCGCTTCCATTTTTGGACCGGAAAATTTAAGTTTTCCTGAAGCCATTGCACCCATTGCACCACATCCAAAACTTCCTTTTCCTATACATGTCCAATCTTTGTCAGATGCATGCATGACGTAGTCAACATCTGTATTTACCTTTTTTCCATCGGGTTTCCCTCCATAGGTACAGATGGCTTTGCCATTTTTATTAGAGATGTTAAGTTGAATCTTGCTACTTTTCCCACATTCTGTTCTATAAATTTGAATTATTTTATAGCCACGTTTTTTATCATTGGAAGACCATTTTCCAAGTTTATTGGTGAGTGTTGCATTTTTATTCCATGCATCGCAGGTACTTTTTGCCCAACTTGCATCCATAAATTCTGTAGCCGTGATTGTGACACTTGCACCTACTGTCATAAGTGCAACAAGAGAGAGTTTTTTAAGCATTTTTATTCCTTTTAGTAATAATAAAATATAATATACTATAGCATTTCTTCTTATCTGCTTAAGAATGTCACTGTTGTAACGCAGCACATTCTACACATCGCACACTTTCAGGACGCACAGACATACGTCCTATGCCTATGCTCTCTTCACACTCGATACAGATACCAAACATAGGTTTGTCTATGCGTTGAAGTGCATTACTGAGTCGTGTGAGTCTCATTCTTGCTTCATCAAGTACTTTGTTATTGACATGTTGTTCACCCATTGCTTCAAGACGCGTAAGACGTCCCAACCCACAATCTGGTGAGATAGGTTTGACTTTTGTCTCTAAATCAATAATCTGTGCTTTGAGTAGCTTGATATCATCTTCTATTTTTTCTTTGATAGTTTGTTTTTCTTGTTTGGTCATGTATACTACTTTATGGTATATTGGAAAAATTATAACAGAATTTTAGGAAATGACGGCTTTTGTCTTATCTCAAAATAAAT